>PNOF01000026.1 GCA_013824645.1 Syntrophus sp. (in: bacteria)
CTCTCTTTCTTTGAGGATTTCTTCTTCGGCATGTTTGCGGGAGGTGATATCGATGCCTATTCCCACAAAAAAATCCAAATCACCTTCTTTGTGCACGGTCCGGCCATGCCATTCAACAAGGTATATCCTGCCTGATCTGCTTCTGATCCGGTTTTCATTAACCGTCGCTTTCCCTTCATTGATAATCTGTTGAAAGACCACGGCGAGCATTCCGCGGTCTTCTTCAGACACAAAAGTGTTCAGGTAGTCGACCCCCGTAATCTCCTCTTTGGTATACTCGAGGACATCCAATAGCGCCTGGTTCATCATCAGGGTCTTCCCATCAAAGCCAATAGCCACGATTAATGCCGGGGATGTGTCGAGAAGTAACTGGCTGAATTCCTGTTCCTTGCGCAACTTAGCTTCGGTTTCCTGCAGCGCCTCCCCTGCCTGTTTGCGCTCGGTAATATCGCGCATGTAAACAAGAGAAACAAGGCGACCTTGATATCTGGTCCCTGTTGCCGATACCTCAATATAGATCGGCGTCCTGTCTTTTTTGATGCCTTTAAATTCATACATGGCAGGTACGACCTCACCTCTTTGTCGCCTCACATTGATATCGCTGACGAGTTGAAAATCATCGGGGTGTACGGTATTGCGATTGCTTTTTCCGATTATCTCACTGGGGTCATCATAGCCAAACATTTCAACAAACCGCTGATTTACATAGAGGTGCTCATCTCCCTTCATAATGGCAATGCCATCGTTGGAACTCTCAATCGCTATCCGGTAGCGCTCCTCAGATTCCTGAAGCTCCCTTTCAATGCGTTTCTGCTCGGTGACGTTCCTGATCGATTCAATGGCCCCGATAGTCCGTCCTTCGGTGTCAAAAAATGGCGATGCGGTAGCCGACAGGAATGCGCCTTTCCCTTGATAGGTCATTGGCACATAAACCTCTGCAGAGAAAGTGCTCCCTTCTTTGGTAATCATGTCATAACGGTTTTTGCTGTTTTCGATTGTTCCCCCAAAAATCATGTCAATGAGAATAGGCCGTGGTTTTCCATAAAAAGGCATTGCGTAGGCGTAATCTCCTTTTCCGAGGATATCCTCCTTTTTTATCCCCGTCATTGCCTCGATGGCTTTATTCCAGGCCATCACCTTTCTTCCATGGTCAATGACGAAGGTGGCGTCGTGAAGGAACTCGATGATGTCAAAAAGCCGCTGGTGGGCAATGCGGAGTTCTTCCTCAGTCCTTCTGCGGTCAGTGATGCCGTGGAACGTCCAGATCCTCCCGTAGTGGTGTCCGTCCTCGCCCAGAACAGGGGCCGAGTACCGGTCCAGGACCATGCCGCTCTTGAATTCAATCTCGTCGCGGCTGGACTCGTACGGGTGGTCGTAAAGATACATGACCTTCTCAAGGAATTGCTCAGGATATTTCACCAGTCCTACGACATACTGAAAGAGGGCCGTGTCATCCTCGTTATCCAGAATATGCTGCGGGACATCCCATAAATCGATGATTCGTTGGTTGGCAATAATCCTTCTCTGGTTCTTATCGACTACAAGTATGCCGTCGATAGATGCGTTCATCTGTGCTTCGAGTAAGGCCGTTTTCCATCGCATAGCTTCCTCTGCCTGCTTGCGTTCGGTGACGTCACGCACGATTGCCTGCAGGTAGGTATTACCACTAAGTTTGATGCTGTTAAGGCTTACTTCGGTATCAAAGACTGTTCCATCCATCCGCCGGTGTTTCCATTCAAAGAACTGTGGAGTGCCCTTCAGGGCCATATTTATTTTATCAGTAGCCTTTTCCGACGAAAGAAGTCCGTCAGGTTGGGTTTCGGGTGAGAAATCCATGGGTGACCGACCGATAATATCTTCTTTGCCACAGCAAAATATTTCCAACGTCTTACGGTTGCAGTCAAAGAAGAGGTAATCTTTCATAATGAAGATGGCAGCATTGGCCGAATCAAAGAGGGTACGAAACTTCAGTTCGCTCTCCCGCAGCGCCTCTTCGGTCCGCATGCGCGCTGATTCCGATTGTTCCAGCTCCTGGATTCTCTGTTTTAATGCGGATATCTCTTTGATCAATTCCCTGTTGGTTCCGAATGGATTTTTCATCTGGCCTTCCTAAGGTGATAAATAGTGCCGAGATATATCAATACTATCGTAGATATGATGAACTGTCAAATGGGCATCCCTATGAAATATAATAAATAATATGAATATACCGGTCTTTACAGGGGGCAACATGCAGAGAAAACATTGAAGGGGGATCACCATTATTTGTTTCACCAGGGTATAAATTACTTATCTGAGAAAGACTCAGTTTCAGAAATTCCTTTGCGGCTTCCATAGTCTGGGTAAAAAAAGTTGACCTCCATCCTAACAAAGGGTAGGATTGTTCAATACATGAGAGGGACGGCGCATCAGTCTTTCCTATAGACACACTTCAGAGGTGACAGGTGTTAACCTTATTCGAACCGACCCAAATAAGAAATCTGACGCTGGCTAATCGCTTCGTCCGTTCCGCTACATGGGAAGGGCTGGCCGGCGACAACGGCTCTATCACACCAAGGCTTGTTGATACGGCAAATGAATTGGCACGAGGCGGCATTGGGCTTATCATTACCGGTCATGCATTCGTGAGCCGCGAGGGACGGGCTGGCAGATGGCAGCTCGGCATCTATTCCGATGATCTCATACCCGGACTGGTCAAAATGACAACATCCGTGCATGGGCTGGGCGGCAAAATAGCGGCGCAACTCGCCCATGCCGGATCCCACGCACCGTACAGTCTGAGCGGACTTGAACCAATGGGTCCATCAGCTCCACCTACCGGGTCTGAGGCTGTCGGCAGAGAAATGACGCACCCTGACATCGAAGCAGTCATTCATGCCTTTGCCGCCGCAGCCCTGCGGTCCCAAACTGCCGGCTTTGATGCTGTCCAGATCCACGCAGCACATGGCTATCTGCTGAGCCAGTTTCTTTCCCCACATTTCAACAAGAGGAAAGACAAATACGGGGGGAACATCGAGAACCGCGCAAGACTGGCCGTTGAAGTGATCAAAGCGGTCCGTAGCGCTGTCGGGCCTGACTTCCCGGTCTTTATCAAAGTCAACTCTGAAGACTTCCTTCCTGGAGGTCTCACCGTGGAAGAGATGGCGCAGACCGCAATTATGCTTGAGAAAAATGGGGTAGACGGCATAGAAATGAGTGGCGGGACCTTCCTGTCCGGGAAGAACATACCCTCTCGTCCTGGAAAACCCGGACATGGTAAACCCGAGGTCTATTACGAGAATGCGGCACGACTGTATAAGGAAAAGGTCCGGGTACCACTTATGCTGGTGGGCGGCATACGCACTTTTGAAACGGCAGAAAGGCTCGTCACCGAGGGGCTTGCAGACTATCTCGCATTCTGTAGACCGCTTATCCGTGAACCGGGGCTTGTCAATCGCTGGAAATCGGGTGACAGGAAACCGGCCATGTGTGTCTCCGATAATGGCTGCTTCAAACCGGGGTTTAAAGGTCATGGCGTCAGTTGCGTTGTGGCAGCCCGTGAGAATGTTAATAGAGAATAGAAGCCATAGAAAGGAAATAGAGAATTACTGCTGCAGGCGGTGTATTGCCTGCCATTGTTTTTATTGAGTGGAGGTTTTTTTTCGCAATCGATTAACGGTTTCAGGTATGACGGATAGGGCATAGTCGATATCGTCTTCAGTGTTCTCCCGGCCCAGGCTGAACCGCATGGCGCTCTGACAGACGCGGGATGGTCTCCCCATTGCGAGGAGCACATGAGATGGCTCAATTGCACCTGCTGAACAGGCTGCCCCGGCTGAAACAGCAATCTCCTGCAAATCGAGGGCAATAAGGAACGACTCAGCCTCGACAGATTCAAAAGCAAGGTTCAGAGTATTGGGAAGTCTCAATGTCGGATGTCCGTTGAGACCCACCCGATCTACCCTTTCAAGAATGCCTTTGAACAACTTTTCTCTGAGATCATCTATCCTGCGATTCTGATCCTGCATTTCTCTTTTTGTAACCTCACAGGCACATCCGAATGCGACAATACCGATAACATTTTCTGTACCAGCCCGCCTGCCCGCCTCCTGATGACCACCATGTATAAGGCTGTCGATTTCGAGACCTTCTCTCATATAAAGAGCGCCTACACCTTTCGGGGCATAGACCTTGTGGCCGGAAAAGCTTGCCAGGTCGACATTGAGCGATTCAATGTCGATGTCGACCTTTCCCATGGCCTGGACCATGTCGCTGTGGAAGAGGACACCTTCTTCACGGGCGATCTTTCCAATTTCACCAATAGGGAAGAGAGTACCTGTCTCGTTATTTGCGTACATGACAGAGATAAGCATTGTGTCTGGCCCAATGGCCTTTTTCACATCCCCGGGATCGATGAGACCGTAACTGTCCACCGGGAGATAAGTAACGCGAAAACCTTTTGCTTCAAGATATCTGTATGTGTTGAGCACGCCGGGGTGTTCCACTGTTGTTGTGATAATATGGTTTCCCCTGCCCTTCTGCCCATAGGCAACACCCTTGATGGCATAATTATCGCTCTCAGTACCTGAGCCTGTGATAATAATCTCGGCTGGTTTTGCCTGGATCATGTCTGCTATCTGATCCCGAGCCTTATCGATAGAAGTCTTTGCTTCTCTCCCTCCCCAGTGAATACTCGACGGGTTGCCAAATACTTCATCAAGGAAGGGTTTCAGGGCTGCAGCCACATCAGGGTGGATAGGGGTAGTGGCGTTATTATCAAGGTATACTCTGTGCATAAGGTCTTCTGTCAGGAGCTGTTAATCGAAGAAGACGCTCATGGCCTTTACCGGACAAACCTTCACACAAAGTTCGCAGGCCACGCACCTTTCGTAGTCAAATTCCACTTTCATACTTTTTCTGTCAGCAATATGGAGAGCATCGGGGGCACAGACGCTGGTGCAGACCCCGCAGTGGACGCACTTCAATTCATCTCTGCGTATGTCCTGCTCGATGGACTCCATATCGATATTGAGATCCTTCAGATACTTGATGCCCTTTTTGAAGTTCTGCTCTGTGCCTTCTATCTCCATAACCATCATCGATTCTGCTTTAGGTGAGATATTGGCCCTCAGTATATTGAAAATCAGGTTATAATCTTTGACCAGTTTGTAAACAATGGGCTTATCGATGGTGCTTCTCTTGAACCGCAAAATAATTCTTTTTTTCATGGCATCCTCGTCAAATGAGCTATCAGCAACAGGCTTTTTAGCTTTTATATTTTTACTATATCAAGATCTCCCCAAACCCCCAGGTGTTCCCCAAAAACGATCAGTATCCCCATCACGCCGGACAGTTGACGTCCCTTTTCTATGGCAAGGGCGATATCGTCCTTCTTTTTTACAATATTACCAAGGCAAGTTGCAAGTCCATCCGCAAAAAGTGCAGAGGTGGCTATAATACAGACTGCGTCTGCCTTGCCGAAGCTTAGTGATGGGCCCACTGTGGCAGAAGATGTACAGACGCCATAGGGGAAACTGCAGGGCTTCAGTTTAATACCGATTTTTTCGCTGAAAGGGGAATCCTTTGCATATATCTGAATCACCCTTTCCACATCTGTTTTTAAATAGATATCACCGCCATTTTCAATAATAAATGTATCCGACAGGGGCATAATATCCTTTCCCACAAATTCGGCGACTGCTCCTGCTACCGTAGCCATAGGACCCACGTTGAGAAGAGCTGATGTCTCTATCATTTCTCTCACGAGAGCAGGAGCGATGGGGTCATTCTCAAGGGGCTCCAGTGTCTCCATAAATAAGGGCTTCATAGAGATGTACTCTTCAAGCTGATGGCGGTAGAAAAAAACCCTTTCTCGTATAAAACGGCTGATATCAGTTTTTGTGCAGCAGAAAAGATCAGTTTCCTTGTGCTGCACCTCATAACAGATAAGGTCCTGCGGCCTCATTTTTCCCCTGTAGCATCGCTCTTCGTACATACTCTTTTGTCCTTTCAACTGCTCCCCGGAAATGACTTTATTTTCCCGGCCTCATACTTCTCAACGAAGCAATTAGCATTCGGACCGGCACATCTTTACGAGTTCTTATCCACTTTCTCTTCCAGCTCTTTCACCCGCTCTAAAAGCGCCGTAATGGCCCTTGCCTGAGGATCAGGCATAAATTCGCTATCCATCTGGATGCGTTTTTCTCCTTCAACCCTGAAAACAACCTTACCAGGTATGCCCACAACGATTGAATTTGACGGTATCTCGTTGACAACAACAGAATTAGCGCCTATTCGCGTATTATCACCTATCCTCACAGGGCCGAGGATTTTTGCTCCTGTGCCGACAACAACGTTGTTTCCGATCGTAGGATGTCTTTTTACTTTCTTCCACGTCGTTCCTCCCAGGGTAACTCCGTGGTAGAGTGTGACGTTGTCGCCAATTTCAGCCGTCTCCCCTATGACAACGCCCATGCCGTGATCTATAAAAAATTTGCGTCCGATTGTGGCGCCGGGGTGTATCTCGATGCCGGTGAAAAATCTGCCCATCTGGGAGATAAATCTCCCTGCAAAAAACATCTTCCGCACCCAGAACCAATGGCTGATGCGAAAGAAGAGCATTGCATGAAAACCGGGATAACAGAAAAAGATCTCCATGACACTTCGGGCTGCCGGGTCGCGTTCAAAAATAGAGTTAATGTCATCACAAATTGTTGAAAATATCGACATCAATAAATATAACAGTCCACATTATGGCTGTCAATCTAACGATTCCTCGCAGCTTGCTGCGGGGAGGTTCATTGAACACCGGCAAATAACGCTGGTTGTTTTTCTACTTTATTTTGCCTGTCATTTCAGGATCATAAGGGATACACTTGTTTCTGCCAAGTCCTTTGGCATGATACATGGCAATGTCGGCATTCTTCACCACTGTCTCCGTATCCTTTCCATCCCTGGGATACATAGCAAGACCCACACTTGTCGTAACGGAAAGTTCGTTGGCTTCCAGTTTAAAGGGTATTTGAAAGACTCCTACAATCTTTTCAGAGATAATGGTGGCATCATCATTGATGATTTCAGGTAATATGACAAGAAACTCATCACCGCCCATCCTTGCAACGGTGTCACTCTTTCGCAATACACTCGTAAGACGCTCTGCTACGGCCTTCAGGAGTAAATCACCTGTTTTATGTCCCAAAACATCATTAACCTGCTTGAATTTATCAAGGTCAAGCATCATCACACCGACCTTCTTTTCGTTGCGGAGCGCATTTGCCATGGCCATTTCCAGACGATCATTACAGAGTAGCCTGTTCGGAAGTCCTGTCAGGGCATCATGGTATGCCATATGTCTGATTGTCTCTTCCGCTTGCTTTGCGGCCGTGATATCACGGATGATACCCTGATAACCAATCACCGATCCGTCTTCATTTCTCTTTGTCATCACCGTAATGAGGCAGTTCATGATTGTTCCGTCACGTTTTTTCAGCTTTATCTCAAAATCTTTTACATAATCCTTTTCTTCGATAACTTTTTTAAAACTCTCCTGGTCCTCCGGTGTAAGGTATGCTATTTTTGCATTGAGCCTAAGTACTTCTTCTTTTTTGAAATTGAATAGATCCAGAAAGGACTGGTTGACATCGATAAATGTCCCGTCCTTTCTCGTCATATAGATGGCATCTCGTGAATCGTCGAAAAGGGAGCGGTATTTCTCTTCGCTATCGCGGAGCGCATATTCCCACCTCTTTCGAATCGTCACATCACGTACAATTGCCTGGATAAGGACCTCTACACCCAGCTCGATCTTGTTCAAGCTTACTTCAGTGTCAAAGAGGGTGCCGTTACTTGAACGGTGTCGCCACTCAAAGAATTGCGGTTTGCCGAGAAGGGCGGCATCGAGCTTCTCAACAGCCTTCTCACTCGATTTTCTCCCATCCGGTTGAAAATCCGGAGAAAGCTCATAGGGACTTTGTCCGAGAAGCTCTTCTCTGGGACACTTGAACAACCGTAAAGCCTCGGAATTACAATCAACCAGGACACCATCCTTAATGAGAAAAATACAGTCATTGGCATATTCAAAAAGCACCCTGTAGCGCATAGCGCTTTCCTGCAATTGTTCCTCAGCCCTTCTTTGAACAAGGGCACTGGCAAAGAACTCACCAACCATTCTGAGAAGGAAGAGTATATTGTCAGACCAGGTCTTTTTCTCAATAACGCTGTTAAGACCAAGAAAGCCTATTAAGGCAAAACCATGGACAATGGGGACAGTGGCAAGGGACTGAATATCTTGGTCTTGCCAATGTTTCTTTTCTTTTGGCGCATCAGGCGGCAACAGCGAAACATCAGGTATATGAATGATTTCCAGATTTTGCAGTTTTTCGTGAAACCATGGGAGATCATCATTCGATATACCCTGTAATCGCTCTATCTGGGGTTCTATATTGTAAGCGCACCATTCATGGGTATTGTTTAATTTTGTCCCGCTCTCATCAAAGAGGAATACATAGCTTCTATCGGCCTTTGCATATTGCCCGATGATGGTCAGAACATCATTGATCCCGCTATCAATTTCATCAGAGGGCAGATAAATGAAGTTTGTCGACAGATTGAAGATAAGCTGGAGAAGCTTTTTGCTTTCTTCTGCCTCTTCTTCTACCTTCAGACGCTTTGCAATCTCTTCCTGGAGAGGTTTTATCTTTGTTTGCTCCCTCCCGGGCTGATATGCGCTATCGGCGGTATGATTGAAGTTCTGTTTTATGACTTTCGTAGCGTCGTCTGTATCCATGTATGCCTGTTCACCGCTCATATCGAACAAGAAAACCCATTGAGGATAATGTTCCCTTTTGCTAAAAGTAACACTTTTTACAACCTGTCTGCAATAGATTACTCAACAAGAGCATCATGCCCCTCCCCTCTTTCTAAAAAATATTGCACCGGACTAGCCCGACAAAGACTGTGTCTTTCATATTTCTGTCCCCAGGATCAGGCATGACCTTATCCATTCTCATGTACAGTCAATTATCGGCATAAAAAAAGAATAATTAAGTATAGAAAACTTAACCAGGAAAAATTACATGTGAATGAGAATTATACCATAAGATACTTTTTCTTTACATCTTCATTGGCTTCAAGCTCTGCAACGGTCCCTTCGAACCTGATAATGCCTTCGTCGATGACATAGGCCCTGGTAATCATCCTCAGGGCGGAGCGCACATTCTGTTCCGAGAGGAGGATGCTGATCCCTGCATCCTTCAGTTTCAAAATCTGTTCCTCAAGGCTCCTCACAATAAGAGGCGCCAATCCTTCCGTAGGCTCATCAAGGAGAAGAAGATCGGGGCTGCTCATGAGGGCACGGGCAATGGTAAGCATCTGCTGCTCACCACCGCTTAAGTTGCCGGCCCTTCGGGCTTTAATGTCCGCAAGAGGAGGGAACACGCCGTAGACCCTTTCCTTCGTCCATTCCGTAGTCCTTTTAAATGCGATCTCCAGGTTATCGTCAACGGAAAGGTCTGCGAATACTCTGCGGTCATCGGGCACATACCCTATCCCGTCGCGTACGAGAAGGTAGGGCTTTTTACCGGTAATGTCTTCGTTGTTAAAGGTGATCGTCCCTTCTTTCGGAGGGGTGAGCCCCATGATACTTCTCATGGTGGTGCTCTTCCCTGCACCGTTCCTTCCGAGGAGGCCAACGACCTCACCTTTTGAAACAGTGAGGTTTACACCGAAGAGTATGTGACTTAACCCATAATATGTGTGGATTCCCTTTACATCAAGCATACATCACTCCCGCCAAGATAGGCATCCTGGACCGCCTCATTACACCTGACCTCTTCACAGGACCCCTGAATAATTGTAGAACCCCGGACCATGACCATGATACGGTCCGAAATGGAGAAGACAAGCTCCATATCGTGTTCACAAAAGAGGATCGTTAAACCCATCTTTTCAGAAAGCTGTTTAATAAGGTCTATACATCGGTCGGTTTCTTCAGCGGCCATACCGGCTGTGGGCTCGTCAAGAATGAGAAACTCCGGATTACCCCCCAGCGCCATGGCAATCTCTAAGACTTTGCGGTCGCCATGCGATAGTGCGGCGCTTATATCATCACCTTTATCTATAAGACCGACACTTTCAAGGATCCGGTTTGTCTCTTCAATGACAAGCTTCTTTGAAGGGGTAAAGAGGTTCCATGTCTTGTTCTCTCTTGCAAGCACAGAGACCTGGACGTTTTCGAAGACCGTCCTCCTTTGAAACACATTGACCACCTGGAAGGAACGGGATATCCTTTTCTTACACACAATATAAGGGGGAAGTCCCGTAATATCCTCATTTTTGAAGAATACCTGGCCGCTGTCGGGTTTTAATATACCGGTAATAAGATTGAAGAGCGTCGTCTTTCCTGCACCGTTGGGACCGATTACGGCAATAATCTCACCCTTTTTTACGTCAAGGTTCGCACCATTGACCGCCTTGAATCCGCCGAAAGTTTTTGTGAGAGATTTTACCTGTAGCACGCCTTACCCCTTAACCAGTTTTTTTGGCCTAAACTTTTCCTGGAAGTAACCGAGCACCCCATTGGGGAGAAAAAATATGATGATCATAAGAACAATCCCGAGGAACAATGCCCAGTAGACAGTGTAGGTACTGATAAAGGTCCGAAGCAGTACGATCAATGCCGCGCCGAGGATAGGCCCCATGAATGTAAACCATCCCCCGAGAAGACACATGATCATGACCTCCATGGATAATGTCCAGAAGAGCATATCAGGAAATACAGTCGTATCCACTACCACAAAAAGTACCCCCGCTACACCCGCAAAGAACCCGGAGATAACAAGTGCGGCCAGTTGGTGACGCTTTACGTTGACCCCTATCATCTCGCTCCGGATCGGATTATCCCGAATCCCCTGAAGCACACTTCCGAAGGGAGACTTTAATATCTTAAATATTATAAAAAAAGAGAGACCTGTAACGATGAGTGCAAAGTAGTATGCCCCGTTTGCAGAAGCAATCATGTCAGGTACGGAAATGCCGTGGATACCATCATCACCGCCGGTCAAGGAATACCAACGGTAGATGACCGCCCAGACAAGGGAGCCCAGGGAGATCTGGAGCATTCCGAAGTAGAGCTTTGAGAGGCGGATGCAGATGAGACCTAATATGAGACTGAGAAGCGCAGCGACAAGCGGTCCCACGATGAAGCCCACCCATGGCGAGAAACCCGTTTTGGTCAACATCAATGCCGCCCCATAGGCCCCTGCGCCATAGAATACACAATGGTGAAACTGGTAAATCCCCCCGAAGCCAAGGACAAAGTTGAGGCTCGTGGCAAGAAGACCGTAGAGCAGGATCAGAGAAGCTATATATACGTAGAAACGGGGGAAAAAGAGAGGTAAGGCCAGAAGAAAGATTATCCCGGCATATGCCCCTATACGACCTTTAGTTACCATAAAATCCGCTCCTTACCACGTTGATTTGAGAAGCCCTGTAGGCCTGAAGAGGAGGACCACAATCACCGCAAGATAGGGAAAAACAATACCGAATTGCGGCCATATGAGGATTCCAAGAGACTGTGTTAGCCCGAAGATAAGAGCGCCCAGGAGCGCTCCCCAGATATTACCCAATCCGCCCATGATGACAATGAGAAAAGCTTCTATGATAAGGGAATGGTCCATCCCCAGCGTGACGCTCACCGTAGGGGCAACAAGCGCACCGCCAAGCCCGGCTAAAAAGCAACCGATGACGAAAACCGTTGCAAATACCCAGCTTACGTTGATACCCACGGCCCCTACCATCTCCCGGTCCACTGCTGCTGCCTGGGATATTTTACCTATTTTAGTCTTATTCACAAGGAACCAGAGGGCAATAGCCACAACAGGACCCATAAAGAGGAGGAACATATTATACCGGGGAAATGGCAGGCCCCCGAAGAGGGGAACAAACCCCTGGAATACCTGTGGTACAGGCACCGATTTATACTCTGCACCCCAGACGATTTTAACAAGGTCTCCGAATACGAGGGAGATGGCAAAGGTAAAGAGAATGAGCATAATGTGCTCCCGTTCGTAGAGATACTGAAAGAGACCCCTTTCCGTGGCAAGACTTACAAGCCCTACCCCGATGGGGGCGCCTATGAGGGCTAGCCAGAAGCCCGCATCACCGCCCACCACAGAACAGATCGTATAGGCCATAAATGCCCCGATCATGTAGAGGGAGCCATGAAATACATTAGGGATACGGAGGACACCCAGGATGAGGCTTAAACCAGAAGCAACGATGAAGAGTATAACGGTACGGCTTAAGCCCACAAATATCTGGGACAACACACCTGGCGACAAGAAAGTATATATAAAATCCACTATTCTCTCTCCTTCTTATTACTGGGGCTCACGTCGCCCCCTCCACGGGCAAAAGCCCGATGGAGCCTCCCCTTCTCGCCCGCTGTGCGGGCTAAGCAGGTTTGGATTCTATCCGATCTGTTTGTTTTACCATCCACATACTATTCACTATCGACTATTCACTGCTTTTAGTTTCCGAACCGGAAAGGAGGTATTTTGTCGAAAAAGGGCCCTTTCCGGACGGAAACTATCTATTTCTTGCGCAGCTTTAACACTTCCTCGCAGGTCGGCATGTAATTCTTCGGCGGCACGATCTGGTTGTCACCGGAAACGAGGAAGACGTACTTGGGATCTCTCTTCGTTACCCCAAAATACGTGGGAAGCTCAAGCTGATGATCACAAGCCCTTATGGCCAGTGGTCCCACGGGGCTCGGTAGGGTCATACCTTCAAGGGCCTTAATAAAGGCTTCCTTATCAACCTTTCCCGCCTTTTTAAAACCCTCGGCGATAAATTGCGCCGTCATATAACCAACCAGAGCAGAAGCTTTCGGATATCTCTTGTAGGCCGTCTTAAATTCATCGACAAAAGCCTTATTTGCCGGTGATTCGGGAAAGTAGAAAAGGTAATTGGCAGTGCCGTACACGCCTTCAGGGGCATCCTTGCCCTGGGGCATAAGGGTCCCCAGCTCATTCCCTGTATGCTGATAGAAGGGTATATTCTGGCTTAAGCCCGTTGCCTTTGCAGCCTTCTGAAAATTTACCATACCTGAGCCGCCGGTTGCAATAATGATAAAATCAGGTTTTGCTGCAAGCATCTGGGTAATATAGGGGGTAAAATCAGGTTCCCCTAACTTCCACCATGATTCTCCTATTTTCTGTACCTTTGGATTGAGTCTCTTAAGATTGTTCATGATCGCATCGGCTATAGCATGGCCATATTCATAGTCATCACCGGCGATCCAGTATTTTATGTAAGGCTTCTTGGCAAGGGCCACTGCTGCTGCCCTGCCAGCCATTTCTGTATTCTCATTCATGTTGAAAACATAGCGATGTCCCTTCTCGCCAATGATCTTCTCGCTCTTGGCGTAGGTAACAAAAAAGGGTATCTGTTCTTTTTTTGCAAGGTCTGATACAGCGAGAGCGGTCCCGCTGTTGATGGTGCCCATCAGTACATCGACTTTCTCCTTGAGAATCAATTCCTTAGCCATGGAAAGACCGATATCGGGTTTAAACTTCTCATCGCGGGTGGTATATTCAATCTTCTTTCCAAGTACGCCGCCCTTGGCATTAATCTTCTCTACAGCCAGCTTGAATCCGTCAAGAACGTCCTGAGTATAGGCAGTTGCCGGCCCTGTATAGGTATCAACAATACCTACCTTGATAGTGCCTGCAGCATAGGACGAAGGACAAATAAGAAAAAGACCGACAATGGAAACCAGGAAAACGGAAAACCAAGCTGTTTTCTTCATAACGTACACTCCTTTTTTATATTTTTAGAATGGCAGAAACACCCCTGATGATAATTCTAAAAGTAAATCGCCTTGTTGTCAACACAAAAGGTCTCCCTTATTTCTCGTGCTCTTTAAGGGTTTCTGTTAAAAACATACTGCTCGATATCCTTTATTGCCGTTCCAAGGTGCTCCCGGATAGCCTGGACCGCAGCATCTGCGTCACCCTTTTCAATAGCTTCAAGGATACACCTGTGCCCCTCCATGGACCTCACAACGGTGTCAATAAAGCTGTTCGCCTGTAAACTGTATCTCAACATATGGCGTCTCAAGCCTTGTACCAGCTCAAAGATACGGTCGCTGCCGCTTAACTGCGCAATGATTTCATGAAACTGTGTATCCAATTCTATATAGACGCCAACGTTACCCTTCGCAATCTCCTCCTCCTGGCGGGCCACATTTTTGGCAAGACCCTTCACGAGTTTATTGTGGGCTTTCTCTAAGGCCCGGCGAAGGGCTAACTCTTCTATTACTTCCCGGAGCTCACATATCTGTTCCAGGTCCTCTGCGCTCATGCTTTCCACGACATAGCCAACACGGGGTATCGACTTTACCAGTTTCTCAGCTTCAAGGTTATGTAGCGCCTCTCGTATTGGTGTTCTCGATGTGCCGATCTCCCTGGCAATTGTCGTTTCCACCAGTCTTTGGTTTGGCGCTATTTTGCCGGTGAGTATCCGCTGGCGGATGTAGTGGTATACTTTTTTCCGTATCGTGACCTGGTCTTTAATGAGAAGCTGCTTCATAATTGTATACTGTACTTCAATAAAAAAAGGTCTGTCAAGAAAATAAACGCATCACCTTCGTCTTTTGTTGAAGTACAGTGTACAATTTATATTGACCCTTTTCATTGGTGTATGTTAATATTCTTCTATGAGAATCGTCAGTATAAGGAGGAAGTGTTGAGCACGGATTACCATCTCTGTATGGGGCAGGATACGAAGGAATACTTCTCAATACCACCTGAATGGACACCACTGTATTATACCGAAGCAAAAGAGGAGACACCAATACTATCCATTGAAGAGATGACCGGCGAGGCCCTTGCAAAGCCCGCAAAAACACCCCCTCTCAAAGATCTGCTTTCGGGAGCGCCGAAGATTGCCATCATAATCGATGACTGTACCCGTCCTACACCGGTTGCTGACATCCTCGGTGTCCTCCTGCCCTATTTGATTGATAACGGCATTCCGCAAAAAAATGTGACTATCGTAGTGGCTCTTGGCACCCATAATCCAATAACATCGGAGGACCTCGCTATAAGAGTGGGGAAAAATGTGGTGGCAAACTACAAGATCGTACAACATAACGCCTGGCAAAGCGATCTCGTGCCGGTCTCCTTAGACGATGATGGCATGGTTGTGAAGATTAATCCGGAGGTTGCCCGGGCAGATGTGAAGATCGGAATCAGTTCTATTTTGCCCCATCCAATGGCCGGTTACGGGGGAGGACCAAAGATCATCATGCCGGGGGTAGCAAATTTTGAATACATCCGGGCACACCACATGCTGTACACCATAGACCCCCGATCGACAGCAGGAAAATTAAAGGGAAACCCCTTCCATGAAGCATGCATGAAAGTAGCCCGCGCAGTGGGACTCGATTTTTCTATAAACTGTGTGTATAATCGGCTGGGTGAGATCACACGTATCATAGGCGGCAATCTCGACACAGCATTTGCGGCGGCAGTAGAGGTATGCTTCAAAAAACTCGGGGTCAAAATCGAGGAAAAAGTTGATGTGACAATCACATCAACCTACCCCCATACCCATGCTCACCAGTTCGTCAAAGCTTTGGACACACCCGATATGATCACAAAAGAAACAGGCGCCATCCTGCTTGCGGTTCCCACAGTCGTACCGATAGCCGATGACTTTATTAATTCCTTTGGACTGGTAAGGAAAAGGTCGCATGACAATTCCGCTGCCTTTGTGAAGGACGCTATGTCAAAGGGCATGCCCTTCCTGCCGGACAAACCGTTGGAATTCAATATGGCTATGAAATGTGCGATCATAAGGCCGAAGATACGGACAATAGTCGTATCACCGATGATTTCCGGGAAAGAAGCCCGTACTATGGGGTTCGAACATGCTCCTTCTATTTCAGCAGGAATAAACATGATCGAGCATGAGCACCCCTCAGCCAAGGTTGCCATATTCCCCTCAGGCGGCCTTGTTGTCCCCATAACTGACTGGGAAAGATAGTCCTTCAAGGCCTTAATTCCATTTCTAAATCAGAGCGCTATCTTCGTTGGCTGCGTCGTCGTAAATCCTCACGTACATATTGTACGCTCCGGTTTTCTCCTCCTTGCCGCCTCAATATCATCTTCGATTTAGAAATGGAATAACATCACAGAAAAACCTATATTATGAGAAAAACAAAAAAAGACTTATTCCGGAAGTGACAAAGTTTCAGATGTCACCTCCGGAATCAAAATACGCTTTATGGCTTCCCCTATGGGATTGATTTATTTACGTAGTTTCGTTATCTCCTCACAACTCGGCAGATAGTCTTTACCAGGTATTGTGATAATATCCGCAGCAATAAGGAAATCATACTTTGGGTCCTTTTTTGTAACCCCGAAAAACATGGGCAGCATCACCTGATGGTCACAAACCCGCATGGTAACTTTGCCAACAGGACTATCTATAGTGAGCCCTTCAAGGCCATCAATAAATTTTTCCTTGTTAATTTTTCCTGCCTTTTGATATGCCTTTGCCATAAACGTACCGGCTATGTAGCCATAGAGCGCTGTCGATCTCGGGTATCTGTTGTAAGCTTTTTTGAATTTGGCAACAAACGTTTTGTTTTCAGGAGTATCAGGAAAGTAGAAATGGTAATTGGAAGTCCCCATGATCCCTTCCGGGGCCTCTGAACCGAGCGGAAGGAGGGCAGCCAACTCTGTCGCATTGTGCTGGTATATGGCTACTTTCTCGGCAAATCCAGTAGATTTTACTGCTTTTAAGAAGTTAACAACACCACTACCGCCTGATGCGCTGATGATACAATCCGGTTTCACCTGAAGCATAGCAGTCATGTAGGGGACCAGATCGGTTTCGCCCAGTTTTCTCCATGATGCGCCCAATAACTGCACATTTGGCTTGAGGACCTTTAGATTGTTCCAGACACCATCGGCACAGGCATGACCAAACTCGTAGTCTTCTCCGGCAATCCAATACCTTACATATGACTTTTTGGCAAGCACAAGGGCTGTTGCCTTGCCGATCATGGCTGTATTTTCATTGACATTGAAAACATACCGGTGTCCAAACTCTCCGGTAATCTTTTCACTTTTTGCATCTGTTACGATAAAAGGTATTTTTTCTTTTTTCGCAAAATCTGAAATTGCTAATGCGGCAGCACTGTTTGTGGTGCCCATCAGTATGTCAACTTTCTCCCTGAGCACCAATTCCTTGGCCATACTCAGGGCAATATCCGGTTTGAATTTATCATCCCTCGTGACAAATTCAATCTTTTTCCCAAGAACGCCGCCCTTTGCATTTATCTCGTCCATAGAAAGTTTAAATCCATCGAGCACATCCTGGCTATAGGTTGTTGCAGGCCCTGAGTATGAGTCGACAAAACCTATTTTTATCGTATCTTTCGCATAAGAAAAAGTACAGAGAACAAAGAACGACATTACAATGCTCAATAAGGTTAATTTTTTCATAAAAAGGCTCCTTTTATAGATTTCTTATAACATCTTTTAACTTTTAACGACAAAACCACTTTTTTGTCAACACAAAAGGGGTTTTGTCCAATGTGCATTCAAATTGATACAGAAGAGGGAAACAATTTCTTTTGCTCCCACTCCTGGCACTTTACCCTGCAAGAAACTCCTTATCCGTAGAATAATTATGATGGCAAATTGGAATTAGCCTAAAGGGCAGAGGCACCGCAAAACTCTCTCTTATAAGACAAATTAATAGACAAAAAAAGAGGGTTTCTCCTGTGAGAAACCCTCTTTAGTATACGTCGCAGGAAGGTGCAGTTTATGCCATTGCCTTCAGTTTTTCCTGCAGGTTCTTTGTAAACTGTGCTTCCGTATCTTTTGCTTTCTGTTTCATAATTCTGTCGCCGAACATTGCAAGCTTCCCTACGATAGCCACGTCCACCTTATAGGAAAACTGTACTTCTCCGGGGGACACTTCTTTCAGCTCTACGACGGTCGACTGTTTAAAATGACCGAGCTTCGTCATGTCCTCGCCTTCACCTTCAAATTCGGCATGTGTCGGTTTTTCTACCTTCGTAACCTTGGTTACGAATTTCAGCTTTGCTGAAAAGATGCCGACCTTCTGTTTCACGATACACTCAAAGGTCTTATCATCGATAATCTTAACGGACTCTGTACCCGGTACACAACCCATGACAGTCTCCGGCTGCATTATAAAATCGAACAACTTGTCAATAGGTGCTTTTACTGTAAAACCACCCTCAATAACCATAGTAACCTCCTAATATAATAACTTCCATGCTGCTCCTTACTCTATGTCTTACAGCTTATCCTGAGCCTTCTCTACAAGCTTGGCTACAGTTTCATAGCTCGCATTTCCGGGGGTTGTCGCCTGCTGAACCAACAGATCAGCGTATGATTCCCCCTGGGACTCAATCCATGCCCGATGGGCCTTATCACCCGTTCCAAATATGTGCCGTGCTACCTGTAAGCTTACATCCCATTGTTTTTTACATGCAGGACATTTAAAGGCCATTGTATCTCTCCTCCCTTATTTTCCTTTTTTTGCTGTTTTGTCTTTCTCTGCCTTTTCTTTCAATGCGTTAACGATCATATGCGGCCTGATAGGACATTCTTTCATCTGAATGCCGAGAGCGTGAAAAATGGCATTGCCGATTGCCGCTGCGGTCGGATTAGTAAGACCTTCGCCTGCTTCTTTCGCGCCATATGGTCCTTCCGGCTCGTATGTGTCAATCTCGGCCACAGGTGTTTCCGGCATTTCTGTTGCCCTGATCATCTTATAGTCAACCAGGTTCGGGTTCATAAGTTTGCCGTCTTCATAGGGCATATACTCAAGGTAGCCGTAACCCGCTGCCATAGAAAATGCTCCTTCGAGCTGACCGATGAGGCCCAGGTGGTTAATGGGCTGGCCGCAGTCGTGAGCGGTAAGGCTGTCTATGAGAGTGATCTTGCCAGTCTCTTTATCAATTTCTATTTCCACTCCCTGGAGCATATAGCTATATGCTGGAGAGATCATACCTTTCCGGTGAGGTGTATAGTAGCCTCTGCCGATGATTCTCTGGCCGTCTTTACCGCGTGTTGCGATCTTAACCAGTTCTTCCCATGGCATGCCCCTTTCCGGACGGGCAACGATGTGTACCCAACGGTCTTTGATATCAAGGTCATAAACGATGTTGAGGCCCATTTTTGCCAGAGCAAATTCGAGAAGCTGATGTTTCGCGTCCTCACAGGCCCGCATAACCGCATTACCGGTCATAAGGGTCTGACGTGATCCCCATGCGCCAAGGTCTGCAGGGCAGTGATCGGTGTCGCCGGAATGGACTTTAATGTCCTCAACCTTGCATCCCAGTGTCTCTGCGGCAATGATGGCCATGGTTGTGTTGGAACCCTGACCGATTTCCGTGGCGCCGATGTGGAGGATAACGGTGCCGTCTTCATTGATAGTTATTACTGCTGAAGAGAATGAGTAAGGGGTGTCGAACCAGTTGAAAATACCGCCCGACATAAACCCGGCAGCGGAGAAACCAATACCCCTGTTTTCAGGCAGTTTTCCTTTGTCCTTGATCCACTTCGCCATTATGTCAAATGCTTCATCGAGACCACAACTGTCGATATAGGCCTGTCCGGGTACTTCGTAGCCGGGGGTATGACCATTCTGCCGTCTCATCTCAATGGGATCAAGACCCAAATCAGCAGCGATCCATTCAAGCTGCTGCTCCGAGCAGAACATAGCCTGAGGCGCGCCGAAACCACGCATAGATGTGGAGGGAAGGGTATTTGTATAGACCCTGTAGCCGTCATAGCGGTAACCGCCCCATTTGTATGGGAAGGAGTGGAAAAAACCGGTGAGGTAAAGAGCTGTTGCACCCATACCTGTGTATGCGCCGCCGTTGCTGACAACCCTGGCTTCACGGGCAAGAAATTTTCCGGTTTTAGATACGCCGGTCCGTACCCAGTAATGCATAGGGGTCCGGCGCTTTGTTGCAATAAAGTCTTCTTCTCGCGTATAGCAGATCTTAACAGGTCTGAAAAGTTTCATGGTAAGGATGGCGCTGCAGAAGATTGCTCCATCAAGTTCGAATTTGCCGCCGAAACCGCCGCCTACGTACTGGGCAATAACACGGATATCGCCTTCTCTCATACCGAGAACACCTGCCATCAATGCCTGCAGATAATATGCCGACTGGTTTGAATGGTAGATGGTCATCTTTCCTTCAGGGGTAAAGCTTGAGACTGCGGCGCGGGTTTCCATACACATATGCGCCTGGCCGCCGCAGAAGAAGGAATCTTCTCTGATATAATCGGCGTTTTCAAATCCCTTCTCAACATCGCCCCACTCGATATGGCGTGTTACATTAATATTTCTCTCTACACCTTCATGGATCGTTGGCGCTTCCTTCTTCATAGCGTCCATAGGCTCATAAACTGCAGGAAGGACTTCATAATCCACTTCGATAAGATCAAGGGCCATCTCCGCGATCTCTTCAGTCACTGCCGCAACTGCTGCAACGGGCTCACCGATATAACGGACTTTGTCTACGGGAAGTATCTGCTCATCGCAGAGTTCCTGATAACGCCGCCAGATACCCTGTTTGATCCCCAGTGTGTCCTTGCCTGTTACAACAGCTTTTACACCATGGAGCGCAAGGGCTTTACTTGCATCAATCTTGAGGATCTTGGCGTGTGGATGAGGACTCCGCAGAATTTTTCCATAGAGCATACCAGGCAGCTTTACATCAAAGGTATATGTTGCCCGGCCTGTGACCTTCGCAATTCCATCTATATTGACAACGTGTGTGTTAATGACAGATAATTTTTGTTTTGCCAGACTCGTGGTCGTCATAGTGACCCCTCCTTGTATTTACCGTTTGCCACACCTTCGACAGCTCGCACGATACTATTGTAACCTGTGCAACGGCAGATATTTCCTTCAATGCTCTCTTTGATTTCATTTTTCGAGGGTTTCTTGGTTTCCTTCAAGAGCGCAGAAGTTGCCATCAACATACCTGAGGTACAAAAACCGCACTGATATGAACCCTCATGCAAAAAGGCGTTCTGAATAGCAGCCAGTTGTCCGTTTTTCTCAAGCCCTTCGGATGTGATTATTTTCATACCCTGGCACTGTATAGCAAGAATGGAGCATGACTTCACGGCCATGTCATTCACCATCACCGTACAGGCGCCGCAGGATACGGTCTCGCATCCCCTCTTCGTCCCGGTCAGGCCGATGTAGTCTCTAATGGCCTCGACAAGAAGGGTTTTGGGGTTTATATATAATTCATAATCCTGATTATTGACATTTAATACTATTGCTTTCTTTTCCATAATTCTCAAAACCTCCTTTACCCTTATTTAGAAGCCTGTTCCCAGGCCTGTTTTGCCATACGCTTCGTGAGGACTTTGATGAGATGCCGTCTGAAGTCTTCTGAAGCATGGATATCGCCAACAGGATCAGCGTCACCTGCAGCGGCTTCGCCTGCTTCAACAAAAAGCTGATCGCTTATTTTCTTCCCGATGAGTACCTGTTCCGCATTCTTTGCCCTGATCGGCGTGACCCCTGCATTTCCAAGGACAATCCTTGCGTCTTTACAGGTTCCATTTGCATCAGCAGTCATCATTGCAGCCACACCGACAACTCCCATGTCATTCTGCAGGAGGTTGAACTTCTGGTATGCTGCCCCCATCTTCGCCGCAGGCGGAGGAACCTGGATTTCAATAATCATCTCATCATGTTCCATAGCCGATTCGAAAAGGTCGGTGTAAAATTCGTCGAGAGGTATGATGCGTTCCCCCTTTGCGGAGGCCAATTTCACTTTTGCGCCAAGAGTCATCAATACAGGTGCAGGATCGCCTGCTGAGTCAGCATGGGCAAGGTTGCCGCCGATAGTACCCCAGTTACGGGTCTGAATCGAGGCAAGACGCTCTTCCATAAGAGCGAGGACAGGATAATGCTTCTTAATTACATCAGACTGCTCAATGGCTCTGTGTGTTGTCGTAGCGCCGAGCTTGAGGCCTTCCTTGGCGTCATACTTGATGTAGCTCAATTCATCGAGCCCCTTAATGTCCATCAAATATTCCGTAACCAAGAGTCCCTGTCGCATCGGGATGAGCAATGACTGACCGCCGCAGACAATTTTACACTCGTCAACGTGGTCGGTAAGCAGGGTTAATGCTTCCTTAACAGTGCCGGGTTTAAGGTACGTAAAATCTTGTATCATCCTTCTCTCCTTTCTTTGTATTTTCCAAATTCTTCTGCCTCTACGATATCTTCCACATCAGTAATAACCGTTTGACTGGATAAAATTTCAGCAGGAACATCGAACGTAAAATCTTGAACACCATAAACAGTCTTCTCTTTTGCTGCTTTTCCGTTCTCTCCCAACAGACATCCACGATATTCCTTTTTAAAACATAAATAGTAGTGACTGCCCCTATATACAGCGCAGTCTCTACAGATCTTATTCGAAAAAGGACATGTCATTGCTATTTTCGCCATAAAACACCGCCTCTTAAATTATCTCCTTTTTCTTTTTCGTTGCTGTATCTGCGGGGTTTCAGGTCTTTTTATATACAACTTGTCTTGACACACATCCATGTTTCTCCAACTCCCTGTGACACCCATCATAAGACACATTTTCAATAAAAAAGTCAAGGACATTTAACTTCGTTCTCTTAAGGCTGAATACTTATTCTGAACTATTATTAAAGTATAGTTAAGTCGCTTCGGTATTTGTTCTTCACGTTCACTATTGAGAATTATAACAATCATTAATTTATTTATACAATAAATCATAGTAGTTTATCAAGATATTTTTTCATTGCAGCTTAATTACACGTTCATCATAGTGAACTTACAGATTTGTTTCCCCTATATGTTCACACCGTAAAACACATTTTCGATACTCGCCGCAAAATAAACTGTTGTCCCCTGCATAATAGTTTATTTTTGATTTAGGATCGGGATTATAGGCCTATCGTTTTTTATGATTTACTGTTTCTTCTTCTCAATATACTCAAGATGACAGGCATAACAACAGTGGCCATCCTTTTTGTAGTTATGGTGGGCGCAGACGTATCTCTCACAGTATTCGCATTGCACAACAGCATCCGTTGATAAACAACCGGTCTCATCGCAGATTCTTTTACCCTTATCGTCGTATCTTTGAGAGAACTGTCTCAACAATTCCTTGTTCTCTTTCTGCTTTTCGGCTTCAAGGACAGACATAATGTCCGGCCTCATGGTGGTAAAATATTCTGCCAGATAAAACTCAAGCATGGTCCTCAGCACTATTTCATCTTTTTTCTCCAGCTTTGCCCGATCAAAAAGCGCTTCCATCTCAGCCTTGTCATCGTCGTTCAGCTCCAGACCGAGTCTCTTGATGTCATCCAGTATCCCCATTGTTTCCTGCCTCCGCGATAAAATGCAATATTAATATTTAATAACGTCTCAGTCTATGGTTTTTTAGACATCCTGTCAACTAATCCTAAATGGTCGGTATCGTGAATCGTGGACTATAGCAGATCTTTCGAGACGATGAAAATGAGCACATTCTTATCCGCTTCCCTTCTGTACTCGACATTTTTGATGATCTTCTTCATTACCTTGGTAGATGGTTTCCGGCCCGGTTCCACAAAATCATCGGCCTCAGGAAATGTGCCTGCGAGGAGCATATTGAAGGGACTGCCTGTATCGGCGATGTTGATCTGAAGGGCGCCGCTGTTGTGAATACTGCAGGAAATCCTGATTTCACCTTCGCTATTATTAGAATCACTGAAGGCAAAATAAAGGATATTATTGAGCGCCTCTTCTACTGCACAATCGATCTTTGCGATCGCTTCGTCATGAAAACCGCATTCCCATGCATGGGTGGACACAAACTCGATGAGTGCAGGGACTGAATCGGCTTGCGCAGATGCTGCGATTTCTTCGGGTATTTCATTTATTGGGCCCCTTTTCACCTGATTTCTCCTTGATGGGTCAACGCTTGTCAACAAAAGCTATGTATGCAGAAACAAAAAAAAGGGGGCATATGCCCCCTTTTTTGAAAACCGTATCTGTTTCTGTTAGAAAAAGTAATAGGCTGCAAGACGTCCTATATTTGCACTGCCTGTGTTTGAGCCTCCAGCGAGTGCAAGTGCTGCTGAATCATTTCCATACTTGGTAAAGTAATGAGAAAACTCAGCGCCGAGCTTGATTGCAGGACTAACATCATAGCCTAACGTCACCATGTATACATTATTCGATACTATCTGATCCGGGTATGCTCTCTTCCATGCGTTGCTCACATTTGTTGCATGTGTGTGCCCATAGATGAGGTTGCCCTGAAATGCGTGTGTAAAATTGTAGGATAGTGCACCCCATGCGGAGAAATATGTCGGTGCTTGTTCCATTGCGCCGTCAAATCTCGGATATACACTTGATGGGCTTGCACCCTGGGGACCCCATGTAACCTCATTCGACAGGTTTGAAAACATCTGCGCGCCACCGGACACACTGAGTGCGTTTGCTTTGTTGGCATTCCTCTCGGGGATGATAGGAATAAACGTATAAATGTTTATTTTATATGCCCTTACATTCGCATCATCATATTTTCTCGTTGCCTGGTACGCTACACCAGCGTCATTTACTGTACGCTGCCATGTCTCTTTCGTGTAACCGTACAAGCCGTTAAACCCGAAGGTCAGCATGTTGGCGCCGATCTTGCCGCATGCGTCTGATTTAAAATTAAAGTCGCCGGCAAGCATGGGGGCCATGCTTCTGCTCCTAGAAGCAACACCAGCAACGACTTGCTCATCAGTGGTACCAATGCCGTTATAAGTTCTGGCACTATTTACGAGCCCCAACTGTGACGTGAATGTCTTGCCAAATTTGTGTGTCCAGGTGATCTGCTCTGACCGCCCCATTTTTGCTTCAGGCAAATCGCCTATGCCGAGCATAAATGGTGTAGGTGTACCTTCGGGTAACCAGAATCTGCCGATGAGCAGGCTGTCTCGTGCCCAGTCAAACTTCAAGAAGGCATGGCGTATATTCGCGCCGCCCCTGTCGGTGTTTCCCCAGCCACGGAAATCGAATTCCATAAAGGCTGATGTCTTGGCGCCCCATGCGTCAGGACCTTTTACGAGAAAGTTGAGTCTTGACTCCTGAGCCGTCATAAACATTGTACCATATTCATCGTTTACGTTGGGTCTGGTTGCCGCGTTAGACTTTTTAAAAGCCCTCGTTTGATCCGGACCACCACTCTGATCTGACCAACCCATATCCATCTTTACATAACCGCCGATGGTCATATCCCATCTGCTTGTCGCGCTGCCTGCGAAACCGACTACGGGCAATGCAAGAAGTAATGCTAATGCAATAATCACTAATTTCTTCATGCTTTCCTCCTTTTTAATTTTTACAACTGAACTTCGCATCCCACCTCCCATAAAACTTTAATTAAACTATTTTAATATATAACAAGAGATAAAATAGGTGTCAAGTAAAAAATTAAAAAATTATAATAATTATCGAAAAAACTGACAATAACTGTTATTTGCAACGTTTTATCAGAATATCAGTGTTATGCATTTCGGGAAATATAGCTGCCGATAATCCGGCATATATACCGTGATACGCTTGGTTCTTTCTTAAACTGAGCGGGTAGGGTTTGAGAAAGAACCTTAATGCTTGTGGTAGATATAATGAGAGTGCCGGTGAGTATGCGCTGTTTTCCCGTGGTAATGCATGTGTTCGTGAATAAGATTGACCTTCAGCAAGAGGTCTTCGTCCTGCAGAATCTCATCAGCAGGTCCCACTTTTTCAATACCATGTTCTTCTGAAAGCACTGCCACTGTCGGTTGGAACTCATCTACAAGGGTAAGGTCATGGGTACTGATGAAAATCGTCTTCCCCGCCTCATTGAGTTCAAAGATGAGTTCTGTCAAAAAACACTGGGTCCTCGGATCAAGACCGCCTGTTGGTTCGTCAAGGAGCAGGACCTGGGGGTTCATGGTCAGGACGGACCCGATGGCAACCTTCTTTTTTTCTCCCCCTGAGAGCATGTATGAGGGTCTATCCCTAAGTCCTTCGATATCGAGCATCTTCATTATTCCCCACACCCTCTCCAATGCCTCTTCTTCATCAATCCCCAACTGCATGGGCCCGAAGAGCAGTTCGTCGAGGACTGTGGGGCAAAAAAGCTGCACATCGGAATCCTGGAAGATATAACCGACGCCCTCCCGGAAACATCGCAGAAACCCTTTATCTTTCAGTGATATTGCCGTCACTTCCTGTCCTCTGAAAAAGACCTTTCCTGTGTCAGGCTGTATCAGCCCGGCCATGACCCGGAGCAGGGTTGATTTCCCGCTGCCGTTGGCCCCTATGACGGCACATTTGTCCTTCTCCTTCAGGCTGAGGCTCACATTACACAACGCAGGTATCCTATTATAGTAACTATAGCTTGCCTTCTCGACTGCAATAACACTTTCCACGGATTACCTCACAGTATAATGAACAAAAGACCTGCAATGAATAAGAGTGATCCGGCCATGAAATCTTTTGTGCCCATCTTCCCATGGGTGTAAAGCACGACATCACCGGAAAAACCCCTTGCCAGCATGGCATTAAACACCTCTTCGCATCTGCTCCTTGTTTTTCTCAACAGGGAGGCCATCCTTCCGGCAACCCAAACTCTCGTTTCAGCAGCATCCACCTCAACGATCCTGCTCTTTTTCGCAAGATGAATATCTTCAATGATTTTTGCAAAAATAAAAATATATTTATAGGAAAGGGTAATGATCATGAGAAACGTGTCCGGCACACGGAGGCCCTTAAGGGCCCTTACGATCTCGGAAAATCGGGTCGTATAGATTATGAGAAACGAAAGAGACAGAGAATTGATAACCCGTAATGTGAGCTGAGCTACTCCTTCGATCCCCTGCCTTGTGATCCCTATGGTTTCGGGTATCTGATATATCCAGAAACGATATGCCTTGGAGAGATGCACAATGGGTATCACAACTTCTCCCTTAGTAATGATGTTCAGACAGGACGGCAGAGCTATGAGGAAACCGAAAATAAAGCCGAAGAAGAATACCCTCCCGTAGAAAGCAATAAGGCTCAGTCGTGAAAGGACTGCAAGAATAAAGATAAAAACCCCGATAGCTGCCTCAGGCATAAGAGTCTTTTTCACACTTACGATGACAATGAAAAACAATAGAAACAATACCTTTATACGCGCATCCAGTCTCTGGAAAAGACCATCCCTGTCTGCTGTTTCCCACTGGGTATAGGTGGTCCTGATGAAAGCGGCAAAACGCTCAATCCCGTGATCGATGAAGGATGTTCTTGATGCCTCACCGCTCGCCCCGGTTTCATGCTGTTGGGGCTTGCTCAGCAAAAAAGAAGGTATGTTACTTTTCATGTTTTACCAGTAATTTTGAAATCGCATAGATCATGAGTCCCACGAGGAGTATACCCAATAGCCCTGAAAGCATATAGTATATTATCTGCTGGGCGTAAGTGGCGCCCTGACCTCCAAAGCTGTAATCAGCCAGCGGTGCTTTCCATACATCGGAATATTTCCTGAGCCCTTCGGGAACGTAACCGAGAACCTTCTGGAGGGTCTCAGTACTCCATTCACCCCAAGCGCCTTTTGCCCCGAACCTATCCGGCAGGATAATACCGAGAGGGGAGAAAAAGGCCAATATAATAAGCCCGATCCAGAGCCTTTTCTGCGATTTTGTCATGTCAGGCCTCCTTTACGGATATTGCGTAAATTTGATCAGACTCATATTTGAGGAAATACTTAAGCAGAAGGAATGTTACCATGCCTTCTATGATACTGAAGAGAAGGAAGTGCTCCAGGGCCATAACAGGGACTGCAATCGAGAGGGGGTATGGCGCGTAGAGGGACCTTCCATCAGCGCCCCGCGCTATGAGCGGCTGGATACCTAATTCCATGGCAGTCACTATGGCCCCTGTACTCAGTCCTATATGACCTGCGAAAAAAGCCGCAACGTATACTCTCGCTCCCTTTATGGATTTTCTATTAATCAGTTTGAAGACCCAATAGGAAACAAAAGGTATCGCCACTGCCATATTGAAACAGTTGGCTCCGATGGCGGTAATGCCGCCGTCACCGAATACAACAGACTGAATGATGAGGACAACAGAGACTGCTATCACCGCTGTCCAGGGACCGAGAAGGATTGCAATAATACCGGCTCCCACTGCATGGCCTGTAGTGCCTCCCGGAATCGGGATATTAAACATTTGAATGAGAAATGAGAAAGCGGCTGCCATAGCCAGATAGGGGATCTGTTTTGTGGAAAGCTCTTTCTTCATTTTTCTAAGGGCAACAGACCAGAACAGAAGGGACACCCCCCAGAGGGGCGCATAGGTCTGCGGGCTCAAATATCCGTCAGGTATATGCATTTAAAACCTCCATGTGATGCCGCCGCGGACAGAAAGATCACTTTCGACTCTGGTTAAACCGCCCTTTAGGCCAAGACCGATATCGAAGTCCTCTTTCAGGGAATAGATAAACCCTCCCAAAATATACGCCGGAAGAACAGCAGATGATTTCTCAGGGTTGGATTCCACCCCGATATCGCCTACTAATTTAAAGTTTTTGATGATCTCAACTGTTGAAGCAAGGGATGTGTGCCAGATGTCATTTCGCTCATCGATTTTATTCTCATTTCTGGAGTAGGCAAGGTTAATATGAAAAGCCCAGGGTGCTATTTCCTTTGAGGTAATAAAATAGAGATAATAGGCAGACCTTCCTTTGCCGAGGTCCTTGTCTTCGTTTCCTGTAGACAATGTGATTCCGGGCTTGAGCGCCATACTAAAACCATTCTTTTCGAAGAACCTCCATTTTGCCTCAATAGCAATGTCCGAAAAACCATTTGTCTTGTTCGTCGATTCGTCATCTTCCCTGCGTAAAAATCGATAGGGAAAACTGAGAACAATATCAACCTCATTGAGAATACCATAGCTGAATGTCGTTGAGAAATCTGTCCCCTTGCTGGTCACTCCGTCTTCTCTGTCGTCGCTATATGCTCCGGAAAGCTCGACCTGAAACTTTCCCTTACCCTGGATGCCCGTGTCATCGGTAATAAGGGGGATTGTGGCAAAAACATCGGTATTGATCAATGCAATGCTTGCCAGGAAAAATATAAGAAAGCTGAGACGGGCAACTCTTCCCCCCTTAGCCCGCCCCTGAAACAGAGCATCCATTTCACCAGCCTCCCCGTAAATATATATTGTGTGATGTGTTACTATTATCATATTAGTGTTACCAATGAAACAAAAAAATTATTTCAGGTATTTGCCAGTTGTTGTTAATACTGCGGGTCCGTGAGGGTTTTCTCAACTCCCTCGTTGCATGAGAATAAACAATAGTTATGCCAAACAGTCTCAGCAAGAGATAATTCACCCTGTTTGTATTCAACATACGGAGCTTGAAGATACCCATAATCTGTGTTATGAATGACATAAGGCCTTTTATGGGGTAAGGGCAGAACACAGAACAGGAAAGAATACGCCGCTCTATGTTCTGCGGATGTTTTGCAGGGGAGGATTTATGGGTGTTACAGAGAACAAGGAAAATGGAGCAAAAGAGTGTAAGAGGGACATACTCGCAGCCCAGGACCTTCGGGGCGAAATCCCTTCAATAGTAGATAAAATTGTATCATTGCACAATCAGGGCGGACGGTTCAGCCATATCGGCCCTGAGCCTATCCCGTCAAAAGAATCTGTTATCGACATTATTGAAAGGGCACTCAGGATTATCTATCCGGGATACTTTTCCCAGATTTGCCTCGATGAGGTGAATATTCCCTATTTCTTCGGTCAGGAAGTGCTGGAGCTCTTCCAGGCACTCTCCGATCAGATCACCTTCGCCATACGTCATGACTGCCGCCGCTTTGGCCTTATCTGTACTAATTGTGAGGAAAGGGGCCAGAGGGCGGCCCTGAACTTTTTAAACGATATACCGCAACTGCAAACAATACTTGCAAAGGACATTGCCGCCGCATATGAGGGCGATCCCGCATCGAAATATTACGATGAAATTATCTTCAGTTATCCGGGGCTTTTCACAATGAGTGTATACCGCATAGCACACCAGCTGCACGAACAGGCCGTGCCCCTTATCCCCAGGATTATGACCGAATATGCCCACGGTAAAACCGGTATTGATATCCACCCCGGTGTTCATATCGGAGAAAGTTTTTTTATCGACCACGGCACAGGGGTAGTCATCGGCGAAACAACGGTTATCGGAAACCGGGTAAGACTCTACCAGGGCGTAACCCTTGGCGCGCTGTCACTGAGCAAAGAAGAATGTGAACAGTTAAGGAATCAGAAACGGCATCCCACTATTGAAGATGATGTTATTGTCTACGCCAATGCCACTATCCTTGGCGGCAATACCGTGATTGGCGCCCGCTCGGTCATAGGCGGAAATGTATGGCTCACCGAATCTGTGCCTCCCGACACGACAGTATTTCTGAAGAAACCTGAATTGATCTTCAAAGAGAAGCACCACTGATTTCGTCAGAGGATCTTATCAAGGCGGTATTGTCGTGAACATTGAAGAAAAATTCAGTACATTAAAAACGATTCTCAAGGATCTTCAAAAGATCGTCGTCGCATTTTCCGGCGGTGTCGACAGCACCTTTCTTCTGAAAGTATCCGTCGATGTCCTCGGCAGGAGCAACGTCCTTGCATTTATAGGCCGGTCGCCAACATGTCCGGAGAGAGAAATCAAAGATGCGCTGAAACTTTCGGCGCTCATCGGCGCTGAATATCTCGTCGCGGAAACGTCAGAGATGGATGACCCTCGTTTCATCGAAAATAATACGTCGCGGTGCTATTTCTGCAAAACTCACCTCTTTGCCAAAGCACAGGAAATAGCCGGACAAAAAGGCTTTCTCAACATCGTGGAAGGATCAAATCTCGACGATATGGACGACTATAGGCCCGGTCGAAAGGCCTGTATTGAACAAAATGTGAAAAGTCCCTTGTTAATGGCAGGGCTTACCAAAAAGGAAATACGGGAGCTCTCCGGAAAGCTTTGTCTTCCAACCCACGATAAACCTTCCTTTGCCTGTCTCTCCTCACGGGTCCCCTATGGAACATCAATCGATACGACAATCCTTAATAAAATTGAGCGTTCAGAGGATTTTCTCCACAGTCTCGGCATAGGGCAGGCAAGGGTCCGGTATCACGGGAGTGTTGCCCGAATTGAAGTGCTTGAAGAAGATTTTAACGCCGTCCTGACCAATAGAATGAGCATACTTGAAGCCCTCCATCAATATGGCTTCCCTTATGTAACGCTTGATCTCAAAGGCTATCAAACGGGAAGCATGAATATTACAGAAAAAGGTTCTGGTAAGATGAACCCTTTGGCTTGAAAGCAAAATTGTCCTCTTTAATAGAATAATGTCCGGGCACACCTTCTTTCTCCTTGACAGTTCGTCGTTGAGCCATTAATTATACAGTATGATCTTTGCTTTATGTTTCAATTCGGAAACATGAGAGGAGGCAACCATGAGAGTAAGGATTGACGACGATGAATGCGTAGGCGATGGAAGCTGTGCGGAGATTTGTCCCCAGGTTTTTAAGATGGTAGGTGATCTGGCAGTAGTGAGAATGGAAGAAGTGCCGGAGGAGTTCGAACACCTTTGCAGGGAAGCCGCGGAAACATGTCCCGTCGATGCAATTATTATTCATGGATAATTGTATTGTTGGCGCTCGTGAACCCGACTTTCAGTAACCCTAAGATTACTCAAGGTATTACCTTCAGTCTTTCAATCTGCCTTGGGTTGATGCCGAATCGCGCCATGCCGGCTGCATTGACAGGGTTTGCCATGGACCGTAACTTTTCGATAATCTCTTCGTATGTTATCGTTGAATATAATATTAACTATTCACAGATATATCCAGAACAACTTAATTGACATTTAATTAACAAAAAAATATATGGGTGGTTTAGGTAGTCTTCCGGGTAATAGCTTCTTCCTGTAAACAATCTCTCCTCTGTTTTCCGTTACTACCATCTTCCAGATAGTAATCAATATCCTTACTGTAGTCTTGCAGGGCCTTGCAGTCTTGTCGAAGATGCCTTACATTGGAAAGAAGTTGATGTGGATGACTCAGGGCAAACTGATGGGAAGACAACACATAAACAGCTCTTACAAGAGCTCACAGCATTAGGGGAGTGTGTTGCTGCACTGGAAGAAACCCAAGCTGAATTTGAGCAACAT
>PNOF01000027.1 GCA_013824645.1 Syntrophus sp. (in: bacteria)
AGAACAACAAACCTGCAGGGATTGGCTAAACTATAAACCGGGCCGAGTCGGACGGTCTTAGATTCTTAAAACTCCTGAAAGGATACTAACTCGCTCTTTGGGCAAGTCCGACAGGCTCCTAGGATCAGCCAGAAGCCGCTTTATGGCTGATTGGCTGCATCCATTTGATATGTGGCTCGTTACGTTGTCATTTTTAAAAGGTTTGGTTTCGGAAAATCTATCGGCACACGCTCGATGTTAAAGGGATAATTTTTATTCCTTAAATCCTCCACAAAAGAATCCATCAGATTTTCCTGTATGCAAAATTCAATTATCAGTTTCAAATACCGCCTTAAAATCATTAATGGAGGAAACATTCTTCTTGAATCCATCCATTCCATTAGATCTTTCTTCCCTTTCGAACTATTGCAGGTCCTACACGCATAAATCAAATTGTCACCGATATCCCTACCCCCATATTTTTGAGAAAAAAGATGGTCGAGAGCTAAGTTGTCTTTGGAGCCACAGTAGCTACATTTCTGACCTGATAATAATTTGATTTTTTCGTCGTCAAATAATGTTCTGATATTCATAGTGCCATCGATCAGTCGTTTAAACAATCTTGCCCTTATCATGTAGTTGAATGCAGCATATTGATCCTGACTTCTTTCGACGGCTGTATGAGCCATTGCAAGATTTGCATAGGACCAGAACAGCCTTTCTCTTACGGTCTTGTATTCTCTTTTGATCATTTTTCTGTCTTCACATATCATTTAATATACCAACTTGGTAATTTCTGATTTTTTAATAGAATATTCCCGGTAGATTGAAAAAGCAATATAGAAAGCTACGAAATTTACAGTACAATGAACCTCCCTGTAGCAAGCTACAGGGTATCAGAGGAAAAAACTCTGTTACAAAAGCTTAGCCTTACCCTCCAGCAAGCTGTAGGGAATAATCAAGTTTAAAACACAGATTATTATGAAGGTGGTTATTGATATGTAATATCAGTAATAACTACACTGATCTTTTTTAGCGTATTTTGTCCATGATTACCATCGGTACTCTTTGGTTAGAAAGTCCTGACACAAACTGCGGAGTACGGGAAGTATTCAATTTTTCAATGGTATTCTGTTTATGTTCAGGAAAGTTTTTGCGCTATCTGTCCTGCCATTTACGATTTACCATTCACGATTTACGGTTCTTTACCCTTTCTGAGTCTTCGAATATTTTGATCGTGCCGAACTCGCCATCGTAGCCCGGCGCGATATGGACTTTGCCTGTACGTACCCGCGACACAGCTTCACGGATGAGCGCTGATCCTGCCCGTTCAATATCATCGAGGGGTGCATCCATCAAGATCGTAAATTCGTTTCCGAGTTTCTCTATGAGGTTCTGGTATGCCCTGTCCACCCTTTTGCTGGCCACACCCACATCAAGTGTCTCAGCAATAATCTCCGCCAAGGGGATGATTGAATAATAAGGCGGTGTTCCTTCCGGCTTCGCTCCATCCGCCCTGTCTGCGAGCTTTTCCACCCGATGGGCTACCCCGACAGTGACCTTTTTGCCGCATACCGGACAGAGGTAATTATTGTTTATAGTCTCCTGCGGCGAGAGCCTTACTTTGCATGCTCTGTGGCCGTCGTAATGGTATTTACCTTCTTCGGGGAAGAATTCAATAGTCCCGAGAAAACCATTTTTCGTTTTGATGGCGGCTGTGATAGCGTCGTATGAAATATCGGTGTCGAAGATGTTGGCCTCCCGGCCCATCTTGGCCGGTGAATGGGCATCGGAATTGGAGATGAGTGTAAGCCCGTCGAGGGCAGAGAGACGCCGGTTCATAGGCGGGTCCGAAGAAAGCCCTGTCTCAATGGCATAGATGTGTGGCGTCAATTCTTCAAAACATTCTTCAAGAGAATCAAAGCCGGATATAGCTCCGAATACCGAAAAATGAGGGGTCCAGGCGTGGGCGGGAATAAACATGGCCGTTGGGCTTGCATCCATGACGATCCTCAGAAGCTCTTTCGCGTCGAGACCGAGAATGGGCCTTCCGTCAGCCCTCAGGTTGCCTATCTTCGAGAGAACCGTATTGATCCGCAGGGCGCTTTCCAGATCAGGGACAAGGATCAAGGAATGGATTTTCCTCGTCTTATCTGCCTTCCGGTATATGCAACTGGTTTCCGCGGTGAGGAGGAAGAAAACATCATTCACGCAGGAGTCATAAACAGCATCGCCCCGGAACTCCTCCCGCAAATGAAAAAGGCCGTTTCCCAGGGGCTCAAGCTTTTGGCTCAGTTCCTTAAACCACGCCGGGTGCGTAAAATCACCGGTGCCGACAACGGTGATCCCCTTTATCTGCGCCCATTTCCAGAGCCCCTCCGGCGCCATGTTCTTACTCGTGGCCCGTGAATAGCCTGAATGAATGTGCAGGTCGGCGATAAAACGCATGGAAGATTATGAAGGCAGGGCATCTGTTAAGTCAAGAAGCAAATGAATATCACTACTCCGCCAAAGGTTGCACTACCCGCTCTTCTTCGACTGCTCCCTGCACCATGCTTCATATTTAGCAGATATTGCCAAATATTCGTCAACGGTAACCGGAGGAGTATTCAATTCTTTCAGAATATCCTCTGACAATCCGCCCATTTCGGCTATCATCTTTCCCGCTTCTTCAAGCAATTTCAAATGACGCTCTAACCGTTCCGGTTCTGTCTGAAGGGCGACTGATCCCGGTATGCAGATTTCTCCTATTGATTCAGATCCGAAATTAGCGGCCTCGGCACGAAAAGTCGCGATAAGGGGAGCGAAGGTTTCCATTTCCGGAAAAGCGGCTGTTGAGACAAGAACAAATTTCGCAGGCATCCGCCAGGCATAGGGATGTCTCACCCTCCCGGTGCTGTCTTTTGTGAGAAAAGGCAGCATGCAGCACATGCAGCGGTCCATAACTGCCTTTAATTGGGCAGACATGGTATCAATGTATACCGGAGTGGCCATGACCAGGACATCGGCTGACTTCAGGTCCTCGTAAATACCTTCCATATCATCCTTCACCGGGCACTGACCGAAAGTTTTATACATGCATGATAAACAGGCAATGCAGGGTGATATTTTCAGGAGACGGATTTCACAGTGCTTCACTTCAGCACCCGCTCCGGATAGACCATCAGAAAGGGCCTTCACCAGCCTTCCCGTTGTCCCTTTCTGTCCTCTTCCACTGCCGTTTAAAATGAATACTTTTATGCTTACCTCGTTGAAAAGTTTTTCTGCTGTCTATAGATTTATTTACTATATGTAGGGGAATATTCCAAGGAATTAATCGAGGTAAAAGTAGTCGCGGCGATACTATCACAAAGCAACTGATTATTTTAGAACAACAAAAACATTGCGAAACCGGCCGGGGGGATAGCCGATTCCGCAATGATGAACCTCCGCACTATCAATAAGGGTACGCGTACGCTCCGTAAGGACGAGGCGGAGGATAATAGTAGACCACCGGGGGCGGGGGGCCAACGTAAACCGGAGGAGGCTCAACATAATACGGCCGGGCAAACGCGTTGCCTATTACCGCGCCAGCGATAAATCCACCTGCTGCTGCCGGACCCCAGCCGTAGCCGCGATAATAACCACGATGGTGCCCACGACCCCAGGCATAGCTCATTGCCGGCAGGGATACCATTAAAACCATCACACAGATTGAAACAATTAAAATGCCCTTTTTCATTTTCAGCCTCCCAGTATTTGACCTTTTCGTAAACACATTTTTGAATCCTCTCTCCTAATAGTAATAGCAAAAGTAATGCCAGACCGCCTCACTTGGTAACTACCTGTAATTATTTATTATTTAATTTATGGAGGAGACAACAGCATTGGATTTCAGGAAATAAATGTCGAAAGGGACTGCTTTCTCCGACAAGATCGTCGACCAAAGCTCACCTTGCCCTCAGTTAACCTGCCCGGGACCGATCAGGTGGTATATTAGGGGTTAACGAATCCGATAGAAGTAAAGAACTACTTAATAATTTATTGAAAAGGGCTCTGCCTGCCTTTATGACCGACCCTTAGACCATTATTTACACAATCGATTATATTCTTCCGCCTTCCAGCATGAACGAAAAAAGGCACAATCCCTGCATTTATCAATGCTATTCCTCTCAACCAGATATTGTTTGCCTGACATATCGACAATATTGTCTGCCGTCATTTCAACAATACAGGGAGGGGTCTTAGATTTGCAGCCGTGTCGATTGTCACAGTGTAAACAATATCCTGTTTTGGGTTTGATAAGGGCTCCTTATATGCTACACCAGGCGAATACGCTTAATACCATTCAGCTTCTTCCTGTATTGTTTTTCCGCTTCCCAAAGATCAACGGCGCGTTGGGCATCAAGCCAGAAATCAGGCCTGTTACCGAATAGCTTACTCAGCCTTAAAGCCATTACTGGAGTTAGGGCGCGACGTTCACGAAGCAGTTCGTTGATTGTCTGTCGTGATGTTCCGATAGCCCCTGCAAGGCTCGCTACGGTTAATCCATAATCATCCAGAAAATCTTCCCGGAGTATTGCTCCCGGGTGGGTTGGCTTTACCTTTTGAGCTTGTCTTTTTTTAATACCCATACATCATCCCTCCATTGTTTGATAATAACAATATCGTAACATACCACATGACATAAATAAATTCCTTCAGATGAAATACTTAATAAAGACATGAATCGTAATTTCAACCGGCAATTGCTCGCTCAACTCTACGGATAATAGGCCTCTGTATGTTTTTTTTAAGAGCACCTTGACAGATGTCGGGAACACTACTATACTCTTTTATAATCAGGATTGGTTCCTATTTGAATAAGATAATGAAATCCTCAATAATAAAACAGCTCAAAGAGCGGGGATTAAAAATTACTCCTCAAAGGCTTGCTGTCATCGAGGTGCTAATCGAAGAAAAAGATTTACATCCCGGCGCTCGTCTTGTCTATGAGGAGGCAAAAAAGAAAAAGAAGAGTTTAAGCTTGTCGACGACCTATACGACACTCAATGAGCTTTCGCGCCACGGTATCATCAAAACGCTTCAATTTGATGAGATGGAAAACCGCTACGAAATGAATCTTGAAGAACACATCAATCTGATCTGTAACGGATGTAAAAAAATACTGGATTACAAAGTCCCCATTACTATTGACCAGGAGGAGACAACAAAAAAGACCGGCTTCTCGGTCACTGGCACCAGGCTGGAGTATTACGGGTATTGCCGGGAATGTCGTGAAAATAAAGGAATCAAGGGAGGTCCGTGATGCCGGACGGATAACCGATTGTCCGGACTTTCTGTGCAAAGGCTATCACCGAGGCAAAAGCGTGCCCGTCTTCATTGTTAAACAACAGGTTGTTCTCATGGCATAAATGAGGCGGCTATAACATAGTATGTATCAAATCGAAAGGAGGTATTTATGAAAAGACCAAAGAAACTCACCACCAGGAATGGTGCCCCCGTTGTCGACAACCAGAACACTATGACCGCCGGACCTCGCGGCCCGGTGCTGCTTCAGGATGTCTGGTATTTGGAGAAACTTGCCCACTTCGACCGGGAGGTAATACCGGAGCGCCGTATGCACGCAAAAGGCTCCGGTGCCTACGGGACCTTCACGGTCACCCATGATATTACCCGCTATACCAAGGCAAAAATATTTTCCGAAATCAATAAGAAAACTGATCTCTTCTTACGCTTTTCCACAGTAGCCGGTGAGCGTGGCGCTGCCGATGCCGAGCGGGATATCAGAGGCTTTGCCATGAAATTCTACACCGAGGAGGGCAACTGGGACTTGGTGGGAAACAACACGCCCGTCTTCTTCCTGCGCGATCCGCTAAAATTCCCCGATCTCAACCACGCGGTCAAGAGAGATCCCCGTACCAACATGCGCAGCGCCAAGAACAACTGGGACTTCTGGACTTCGCTGCCCGAGGCGCTGCACCAGGTTACGATCGTCATGAGTGACCGGGGCATCCCCGCGACCTACCGCCACATGCACGGCTTCGGCAGCCACACTTTCAGCTTCATCAATGCGAAGAACGAACGACACTGGGTCAAATTTCACCTTAGAACACAGCAAGGCATCAAGAACCTTACCGATGAAGAGGCCGAGGCAATCGTCGCAAAGGACCGGGAAAGCAACCAGCGAGATTTGTTGGAGAGCATCGACAGAGGAGACTTCCCTCGTTGGACCTTTTTTGTCCAGATAATGCCGGAGAAGGATGCTGGAAAATACCACTTTCATCCCTTTGATCTCACCAAAGTCTGGTTACACAAAGATTATCCGCTTATAGAGGTTGGCGTCCTCGAGCTGAACCGTAACCCGGAAAACTACTTTGCCGAGGTCGAGCAGTCTGCCTTTAATCCGGCCAACGTGGTGCCAGGCATCAGTTTCTCGCCGGACAAGATGCTCCAGGGACGGCTCTTTTCCTACGGCGATGCCCAACGCTACCGTCTCGGTGTGAACCACCACCATATTCCGGTCAATGCACCCCGTTGCCCTTACCACAGCTATCACCGCGACGGCTCCATGCGGGTTGACGGAAATTACGGCAGCACCCTTGGCTATGAACCCAACAGCTACGGTGAATGGCAGCAGCAGCCTGAATTCGCCGAGCCGCCACTGGCCCTGGAGGGGGCAGCCGACCACTGGAATTTCCGCGAGGATGATAACGACTATTATAGCCAACCGGGCTTGCTATTCCGTTTGATGAGTCCCAAGCAAAAAGATGCTCTCTTCGGTAACACCGCCCGGGCCATCGCCGATGCGCCACAGGAGGTCAAGATCCGCCACATCGGGAACTGCATGAAGGCTGATCCCGCTTACGGCAAAGGGGTGGCCGACGCACTGGGTATCCCGCTGGGTGAACTGCCTAAATAGATGAGTCCTCCTCACACCCGGGCTTGGATGTAATTAAGTAAGTAATTCCAGTTCGGAATCAAAGATAGCGCTTTGATTTTGAACTGGAATTACTTACTTTTAACAAACTGCTCGATTGCCCTGTTTACTTCCATTGGTTTTTCCATCATCACCATATGGCCTGCGTCCTCTATAAGAACCAACTTTGAACCATGTATTGCCTCGTTGAGATATACAGAATATTTTGGCAATGTCAGGGCATCGTCGACGCCGCATATAATGAGTGCAGGAACTGAGAGCGAACTCACAGAATCCATAATGCTGAACCTGTCACAGGCCCTGAAATCTTTATGGATGACTTCTGACGTGCATTTCATGGTCTCATCGAAAGCCTGGGCCCTCAAGACTGATGAAGCATTCATTGAAAAAGCCAGAGCGCCTATGTTTCTCACCGTCTTCTCTTTGTCCGTTACAATACCTTCAAGGATATTGGGGTGTACCCTGAGTTTTGCACCTGTCCCGAGAAGGATGATCCCTTTGGTAACTTCGGCATGCGCAAGCGATAATGACAGTGCAATAGCGCCACCCAGTGAGTGACCGGCGACAAAACATCTTCCCATATCAAGGTCCCTGATCATCCCGTAGACCGCATCTTTGTATTCTTCTACCGAATCACAACCTTTTCCGGGGGATTTTCCATGTCCCGGTAAGTCGACCAGTATGACTTCCATTGATGATTTCAGATAATCCCTTTGATTGTGCCACATACTTGTATTCCAGCCGGAACCATGGATAAAGATCACCTTTTCTCCCTGGCCATATCTTTCTGCGTGCATTGTCATAAAGCCCCCAATCATATTAACAGATGACAGATGCGGCAATTATACCATGAGAGGAAAAGGTTTTTTATAATAAAGATTGATTGGCAACTCATTAGTATGACAGATGTAGCGGGACGGGATTCAAAAATATTGATATAAACTTAATTTACCTTCAACGAGCGAATAATCCGGAAAATGGAAAGAAAAATAGACTCTCCTTGCTTAATCGACCCACTTCACAAAATTATCCAGACTATCCCTCGGTGATTTGAATTGATTGGCGGGGCTTTCAGGATCGGCATAACCCAGCGCTATGCCGATGACAACATCTTTGTTCTCGGGTATATTGAGAATTTCTTTCATGTCATCTTCGTAGGCATTAATGAGACCGATGGGGCATGTTGAAAAACCGAAGTGATGGGCGATAAGGACAAAATAACCGAGACCGATGCCGATATCGACAAGACGGGCCTTTGAAAAAGCATTATCAAGGCACATAATGACGGCAACCGGTGCTCCATAGAAATTACAGCTCCCTTCATTAACAAAGCGGTTAAAATCCTGCCCCATCTTTTCAAGATAGGGGTTCATAAGCTCGAAAGACTCTGCGCCGCGTTTACTGAAATTCTCTGCAAGCGGTTTTACATTGCCGGGGCTGCACGATATCTGTTTTTCGCGGTACAGTTTGATGAGCCTCCTTGAAAGCCTCTCTTTCTCCTCACCCATAACAACAATAAACTCCCAGGGTTGCAGATTAATGGCCGAGGGCGCATCAATAACGAGTTTCAGAATCTCCTCGATCTGCTGCCGCGAAACTTTATCAGGCTTAAATGCCCGTGTACTTTTTCTTTCTTTAATAGCTTTGAGCAAATCCATTTTACTCCACCTCTACTATAATATGTCTCTTGTGCAGGGATTCGTCAATTAATAACTGAATTCTGTTGTGATTTTGTCTTTTGTGAGGATATCCTTGTGGATAGTCTTTCCGTAACTGTTCTTGATAATCCTTTCTTCCATATCTTTGACAACATTTTCGCACAACCATTCCGGCAGGCCTTCCATAACATCAATAGGGATAAAAATATGCGTTGTTTCATTTGCGACTTTGTCTTTATTGGACTGTCTCCATACCCATCTCCTGGTGAGTACATCCTTGCTATCTTTGTAGATCACTTCACCTTTTTCAACGGCCTCTGTTTCACCAAGATCCATGGGAATAAAGGTCTCGCTTCCCTGAGCAAAACAAAGGGATATATCTCCGTCAACGGTATCAAGGGAATGGCCACCAATAGGCACAAGGTGTCGTAATGAAACGGCGTTATACAGATCAACGAGAGGATTAATCCTTGGAAAAGGTCCTCCTTTCAGTGCCCTCTTCAGGAGTGATTCAATGGAGCTTTGATATTTCGTAGAGGGAATACCCAATCTTCTGAAGGCCTCTCTCCAAACTTTTATATGGGGATGATCCTGGGGTCTCTCAAAAGAAAAATGGACACCTACATCGTCAAGAACCTCTTCAAGCTGGTCGTCACCGTATTTAATATTATGGATTTCACAGACAAGAACGCCTATCTTGAGCGAAGGAAAAAGGCGGAAGAGCCCTTCTTCAACAGAAAAAATCACCCTAAATTCTTTGAAGCAACCGAGATTCGCGCTATGGCCCTGAGAAGCGCCATCTCGTGTATCCTGTATTCATTATCCTCTGCAGAGAGGGTCTTAAGCACAGATTCTGCTCTCTCCATGGCCTTTCTTGCCCGCTCCACGTCTATGTCTACGGCAAACTCAGCGACATCGAGTAGCAAGACGACCTTATCCTCTACAACTTCCGCAAAACCACCACCTACAGAAAGGTGGGATGTTACCCCTTCTTTCGTGTACCGTATCTCACCGATTTCGAGGGTTGTAAGAAATTGCGTATGTCCAGGGAGGATACCGAATTCACCATATGCTCCCTTGGCTTCAACTATATCGACTTCTTCTTTAACTAATGTCTTTTCCGGCGTAATAACTTCGAGACTCAGCATATTATAATCAATCTCCCATAAACTGTTTGGCCTTTTCAACGGCCTCTTCAATGGTTCCTACCATATAAAATGCCTGCTCCGGCAGATCATCATGTTTGCCTTCCACGATTTCCTTAAAACCTTTTATACTGTCCTTCAGAGAAACATACCTTCCGGGCTGGCCGGTAAAGATCTCAGCGACAAAGAAAGGTTGCGAGAGGAACCTTTGGATCTTCCGTGCTCTGGCGACAACAAGTTTGTCCTCTTCGGAAAGTTCGTCCATACCGAGGATAGCGATAATATCCTGAAGGTCTTTGTATTTCTGAAGTATCTTCTGCACATCACGGGCAACCTGATAATGCTCTTCGCCGACAATATTGGGATCAAGGATACGGCTTGTTGAATCGAGGGGATCAACGGCCGGGTAGATGCCGAGCTCTGAAATCGATCTTGAAAGAACTGTTGTTGCATCAAGGTGCGCAAATGTTGTAGCCGGTGCAGGGTCTGTCAAGTCATCCGCAGGGACGTATATGGCCTGAACAGAGGTAATTGAGCCTTTCAAGGTCGAGGTGATTCTCTCTTCGAGCTCACCCAAGTCAGTGGCAAGGGTCGGCTGATAACCGACAGCAGATGGCATCCGGCCGAGAAGGGCTGATACTTCGGAATTCGCCTGTGTAAATCTAAATATATTATCAATGAAAAGGAGCACGTCCTGGCCTTCCTCATCTCTGAAATATTCCGCTGCGGTAAGGGCCGTAAGACCTATTCGTGCACGGGCACCGGGGACTTCCGTCATCTGCCCGTATATAAGAGCAGTCTTGTCAAGAACACCGGAACCTTTCATTTCGAGCCAGAGGTCATTCCCTTCCCTTGTTCTCTCACCGACACCACCGAAGACCGATATACCGCCGTGATGGAGTGCGATATTATGAATCATCTCCATAATAACAACAGTCTTGCCGACACCGGCGCCTCCGAAGAGACCCACTTTACCGCCTTTCGAGTATGGTTCGAGAAGGTCAATGACCTTTACTCCTGTTTCAAGAATTTCAATCTTAGTATTCTGTTCAACCAGAGTTGGCGCAAGTCTGTGAATCGGATAGGTCATCGCTGTTTTCACTTCTCCCATTCCGTCAACAGGTTCACCGATGACATTAAGCACCCTGCCTAGAATCTCTTTACCCACTGGTATCGTGATCTGTGTTCCCTTATAGGCTGCTGACTGACCCCGGACTAGTCCGTCGGTGGTGTTCATTGCAATGCAGCGGACCGTACTGTCCCCTACGTGCTGGGCAACTTCAAGAACAAGGTTTTCCGCTTTATCATTAATCGTCGGATTTGTAACGTAAATAGCACCATATATGGGTGGAAGCTGATCAGGTGGAAACCTGAAATCTACTACCGTACCGATGACCTGCACTATCTTACCACTTACTTCCACGCTGCTCATCTATACTTCCTCCTTTTATGTTCCTCGTAATGCTTCAGCACCACCAACAATATCCATCATCTCATTGGTTATACTTTCTTGCCTTCTCTTATTATAAACGAGGGTAAGGTATTTCACCATATCTCCGCAGTTCGTAGTTGCATTTTCCATAGAACTCATCCGGGCGGCGTGTTCAGAAGTCTGCGACTCCACCAGGGCATAATAGATTTTTGTACCGATATACCGTGGGATGAGAGATTCAACAATTTTTATCCTGTCGGGTTCACAGAGATAATCAATATATTCTACTTCGTCGGAAGTTTTTATGGGGACAAATTCCTCAAAAACCACCTCCTGCTTCACAGCAGACCTGAAGTGTGTGTAGGAAAGGTAAATTTTATCGAATTCACCATTGAGATAAAGACCGATTAATTCGTCTGCGACTTCGCTCACCAACTCCTGATCTATCTTTTTGACATCAATCCAGCTCTTGACGATATCGACCTTTCGTCTCTGAAGGTAGTCTCTCACCTTGCGCCCGAAGACATATACCCCGATTCTTTCATATTTATCATGGTTCTGTAGAGTAAAATTCTGTGCGTGAAGACCGATATTGGTATTAAAAGCGCCACAGAGGCCTCTGTCAGAACCGACAGAGACAATGAGGACCTTTTTCACCTCTTCTCTGGCAACAAGAAGAGGGTGAGCGTCTTCAGGCATGTTTTTCACAACACGACCAGTCAATTCTTCCATTTTCACGGCATAGTCTTTTATCTTTTCCAGTTCTTCCTGGGCCCTTCTCAGTTTCGCAGCAGAGACCATTTTCATAGTCCTTGTGATGGTCTGCGTGCTGTTAATACTGCTAATTTTTCTTTTAATATCTCTCAGCGTCGCCATAGAGAATCCTTAATAAGTAAATTGTGTTTTAAATTCATCGAGCGCCTTATGTAGCCTATCATCGAGCGCCGAATCGATTGCATTCTTAGTTTTGATCTCGGTGAGTATATCAGCATATTTCGTTTCAATAAACTTGATCATTTCCTGCTCGTACTTTTTCAGGGCACTTTCGGGATATGCATCGATATACCCATTTGCGCCTGCGTATAGAAGGACCACCTGTTTTTCGACTGGCATCGGCACATACTGGCCCTGTTTTAAGAGTTCCGTCAGGCGGGAACCACGTGCCAGAAGCGCCTGGGTAGCTTTGTCAAGATCGCTGCCGAATTTGGCAAATGCTGCCATTTCCCTGTACTGGGCAAGTTCCATTCTCAGACGGCCTGCAACCTGTTTCATGGCTTTGGTTTGTGCGTTTCCACCGACCCTCGATACCGAAAGGCCGACGTTAATAGCCGGTCTGACACCTGAGTAGAAGAGCTCCGGTTCAAGATAAATCTGTCCATCTGTGATGGAGATAACGTTTGTCGGAATATATGCTGAAACGTCGCCTGCCTGTGTTTCAATAATAGGAAGTGCTGTCAGTGTGCCGGCTCCGTGGGCATCGTCCCATTTTCCTGCCCTTTCAAGGAGTCTTGAATGAAGATAAAAAATATCGCCGGGATAAGCTTCACGTGCCGGTGGACGCCTCAAAAGAAGTGACATTTGCCGGTACGCTACGGCGTGCTTTGAAAGATCATCATAGATAATGAGCGCGTGACGCTTTGTGTCACGGAAATATTCTCCCATGGAACAGCCTGCAAAGGGTGCGAGGTACTGAAGCGGCGCCGTATCGCTTGCGGTGGCGGCTACTACAGTTGTATATTCCATAGCGCCATATGAAGTGAGAAGATCAACAGTCCTCGCGACAGATGATCTTTTCTGTCCGATTGCTACATAGATGCAAAATACATCATTTCCTTTCTGATTAATAATTGTGTCAATGGCAATAACGGTCTTGCCTGTTCCTCTATCGCCGATAATCAGCTCTCTCTGCCCTCTTCCGATGGGGATCATGGAGTCAATAGCTTTTATACCTGTCTGGAGAGGTTCTCTTACGGGCTGTCGAACAACAACACCGGGGGCCATCTGTTCAACATTCCTGAATTCCTTGGTGTCAATGGGGCCTTTGCCGTCAATGGGGGCGCCAAGACCGTCAACGACCCTGCCGATAAGGGCTTCGCCAACAGGTACCGAAGCGATTCTGCCTGTCCTTTTTACCAGGTCGCCTTCTTTAATCTTGTAGTCTTCTCCGAAAATAACTGCGCCGATATTATCTTCTTCAAGGTTTAATGACATACCGGTAATACCATGGGGAAAGGAGAGAAGTTCGCCTGACATGGTATTTTCCAGTCCATAAATCCTTGCGATACCGTCACCGATAGAAATGACTATACCGGTTTCCTGGAGATCTACCTCCTTTTCAAAGCCTGATATCTTCTGCTCTATAATCCTGCTTATTTCGTCGGCCTTAATCTCCATAGACATTACTCCTTCAGTATATTTTCCTTCAATGTTGCAAGCTGATGCTTTACGCTACCATCAATGATGGTCCCTTTAATGATTACCTTGATACCACCAATGAGGCTTTTGTCTTCATGGGCAGTCAGAATGACCTCTTTTTTCAGTTTAGTGCTTAATTCTTGCTCGATACGTTTTTTTGCTTCCTCTTCAAGGGGATAGGCTGACCAGACCGTGCCTTTTACCCTGCCTTCTTTTTCGTCAACAAGCTCGCCATAAACATCTTTGATGAGCGTCAAATATCCCATTCTATTTCTTTCAAGGAGCATGGTGAATATACCGGCCAATGGCGCTGATACCTGGAGAGTTCTCAAGACATCACTTAAGAGCGCTTTTCTCTTCTCAACTTGGATGATGGGAAGCATGAGCGCTTTTTTCAGACGTGCTTCTTTATCAAATACCCCGAGGACGTTCTCGAACTCAGAGAAATATTTTTTGTACTGTCCGTCTTTTTCACCGACACTGAATAAACCTTTTGCATATCTTTTTGCAATGGATTGGCTTATCAATTCAAACTCCTCAGTTTTACAATAAAATCATCTACCATCTTTTCATGGTCGGACTTGCTTATCTTTTCCACAATAAGCTGTTCCGCCCTTTTAATGGTAAGTTCTGCAATATCTGCCTTGATCTTATCTTTTACTTCTCTCAGTTCCTGCTCATAGGTAAGGCGCGCCTGTTCCTTTATCTTTGCCGCAACCTGCGCTGCCTCTTCAATAATTTTTGTCTTCTCTTTTTCCGCATCGCTAATAATTGTCTTTTTAAAAACCTCTATATCTCCATCAAGCTTGGCAAGCTTGCTTTCATATTCCTGCTTAAGCGTTTCCGCCACGGCAAGCATTTTATTGGCTTCTTCAAGCTTCTCTTTTACTGTATTATGACGATTTAACAGAAAACTCTTCAGAGGTTTTCCGCCAAATTTTACGAGGAGTGCAACGAGGAGTGCAAAGTTAAAGAATTTGAATCCAATTGAAAGTAATGACTCCCCGCCGCCTGTCATTGGAGACTCCTTTTGAGTATTTTTTCGGCAACCTCTGAGGAAAGCCTGTCCACATCGGTCCTCAAGGATTCATAAACCCTTGCTCCCTCAACTTTGATTTCGCTCTTTATCCTTGTCAGATCAGCGGTCAATTCATGGCGAGCCTTCTCAATGACTTTAACTGCATTATTGTGTGCCTCAGAAATTGCAGTGTCTTTACTTTCAAGGATAGGTTTCTTTTTTTCGCGGGTCAGTTCATCATAACGCTTTTCAAAATCTTTTGCTCCACCTTTTGCTTCTTCAGCGCCATCTGTAAGAGATTTAATCGTATCCTCTCTTTTTGAGAGTGCCCTGAGGACCGGTTTAAAGAGAAAAATATTGAGCAGTATCAGCAATATGAGAAAATTTACAAATTGGTAAATAATGGTTTTATCAAAATCAATCATTGAATTTCCCCGTTTAATAAGGAATTAATTCACATAGTCCATAATGTATGTACCATAAATGATCCGAAGTTTCAATTTTATTTTATATAATTTTTTTCCCCGTATCAACCGCTGAGGAATGAACTGCAGAACCATTCAAGGTGGGCGGCTCGCTATCCATAAGGGGTATCTTCTGCACAGAGGTATAAATTCTCATTTGTATGCAACTCCATATTGCCAAATATAGATAAAATTATTTCTTTCAGTGAACATCGGGCGCTACCTTGGAATAGTAGTTCTAACCACTCGATAACATTATTGCTTTCCGGAGGGTATAAAAAGAATCCTTCTCTACTCTTCAGCGATTAACTCTGCAATTCTTTCCAGATCTTCTTTTGAGTAGAACTCAATGATGATTTTACCCTTGTTTTTCTTAAAGGTAATATCTACCTTGGTCTGTAACGCCTTCTGCAGACTCTCTTCAACATAGGAAAAAACGGGAATTTTATGTGTTGTTTTTTTTCTTGTTTGTCGCTCCAGTTCCCTGACAGAGATTCCACCTTGCAAGACCTTGTCCACAAATTTCTTCTGTTCCTTTTCGTTCTTTAAAGAGAGCAGGGCCCGTGCGTGCCCCTGCGTCAGCTTTCCGTCTGTGATGAGTTCTTTAATCCACGGGGGGAGCTTGAGAAGCCGCACAAAATTAGATACAGAGCTTCTATCGACACCCATCTTTTTAGCCACATCCTCATGGGTATAACAAAATTCTTCAATAAACCTTTCATAGACCATGGCAACTTCAAGAGAGTTTAGGTCTTCCCTCTGGAGATTTTCGATGAGCGCTATTTCGAGCGCTTCCTTGTCATCGACATCCTTGATAATGGCAGGCAATTCCTTTAAACCGGCCATGACCGCAGCTCTGTATCTCCTCTCTCCTGCAATAATTTCATAGGTCTTATTCTTTCGCCTCACAATAATGGGTTGCAGGAGGCCATGTTCCTTTACCGATGAGGCAAGGTCTGCTATGGACTTTTCATCTATTTTCAATCTCGGCTGGTCAAGATTCGGGACTATCCGGTCTATCGGAATGAGCTTGCTTGATGCCTTTTCCTCGTCCATCAATATTGCCGATAGGCCTCTTCCCAGGGGATCGTTTTTCACAGTCTGTCCCTCTTCCCGATAATTTCTGAAGCAAGCCGGAGATAACTCTCAGCTCCCGTTGAACTTATATCATAAAGCAAAACCGGTTTCCCATGACTTGGTGATTCGCTCAGCTTAACATTTCTCGGAATCACCGTTTTAAAGACGCTATCGCTAAAACATTTGTTCACCTCTTCCCAGACCCTGAATGAAAGGTTGTTTCTCCGGTCAAACATGGTCAGGAGTATACCAAGCACTTCCAGTCTTGGGTTGAGTTTCCTCTGAATGATCGAAATAGTCTTCAAAAGGAGTGCAAGCCCCTCAAGGGCAAAATATTCACATTGCAGGGGAACAATAACATAGTCTGATGCCGCAAGAGAGTTTAGTGTCAAAAGACCAAGGGAAGGTGGGCAATCAATGAATATGTACTGATAGGTATCCTTCAACCCTGCCAAAGCGTTCTTCAGCCGAAACTCCCGCTCCTGCATGTCGAGGAGCTCCACTTCTGCTCCTATGAGATCAGGATGGGAAGGGATTATGTCGAGAAAGGGTATGTCAGTCTTTTTGATAACATCATGAATATCCTTTTCCCCGATGAGGACATGATAAATGTGATCATGGGTACTATTGTAGGATATGCCGAATCCCGATGAGGTATTGCACTGAGAATCCATATCGATAACAAGGGTTTTTTTCTCAGATACGGCTATGGATGCAGAAAGGTTAACCGCTGTTGTAGTCTTCCCGACCCCGCCTTTTTGGTTCGCAATAGATATTACCATGATGGTTTTGTTACAATACCATAAATAAAATTACTATGAAACCTTTTTATATATCAGAAGTTTATATGATTTTGCAATAACGGGTAACCCGTATGGTATCGTATCGGCGAGGAGAAAACCTTTCGAGTCTACAGGCTCTTCTTTTTTTCCCTTCAGGATCAACGCCCTTCCACCGGACCTGATATGCCCCCCTCCTTTTTCGAGTATTTCCGGTATGCTGCCGAATGCCTTTACAACAAGACCATCAACCCCTATTGGCATAATCTCTTCCGCCCTGCCGTGAAGGGGTGTAAATTCGAGGAGATTCAGACTCCGTTTGATGTGCCTCTGAAATTGGATTTTCCTCAGGCTTTTGTCTATAGAAAAGAGGTGAGCTTTCTTATGTAATATTGCAAGAGGGATTGCAAGAACACCGGCGCCGGAACCAAGATCCAGTATTGTATGATCATCCTCTATATGGCTCTTCAGAAAAAAGGCATCATAGAGGAGCTCCCGCACGGCCGTCACCATATCCCGTATCCCCGTGAGATTCATCTTCTTATTCCATTTCATCAGTTCTTCCATATAAAAGAGGAGATGCTTGAAATCGGTTTCATCATAATCAATACGAAAACTCTCCAGACCTTCTCTGATAGTGATCTCCGTTTTCATGATTTTTAAGAATAGCATAATTTTTTTCCTTCTGTTATACTTATGCGCAATGCGAAAACTATTTATTATTGTTGCAGTCTGTTTTCTTCTTTTTTCCTGTTCATCAAAGCAGCCGAAGAAAGTAGATAGTCCGGGGAACCTCTACGTCGATGGTGTCAACCTCCTGCAGACGAAAAAATATTCTAAGGCAATTGTTAAATTCTCCGCTCTACGGGAAAATTACCCCTTTGATCCCCTTGCCATTGTTGCAGCCGTTAAACTTGGCGATGTCTATTTCGCGGACAAAGAATACCTTCTCGCTGTCAATGTATATGAGGATTTTTTCAAGTCCCATCCGGAAGACGAAAATGTCCCCTATGTGCTCTCCAGACTGGGTGAATGTTATGAGAAGTTATCTCCCCTGGTCGACAGAGACCAGGCATATACTCTGAAATGTATTGAACGATTGACATATCTGAAAAACCGTTACGCGGCAAGCCCCTATGTACAAACATCGGAACCACGGCTGAAAAGGATGACTCAGAAACTTGCCGACAGAGAACTATATATCGGTGAGTTCTATTACAAAACCGCCCGATATAACGCTTCTATCCTGCGGCTCGAAAATCTCCTCAAAAAATATCCTGATACAAAAGGGACCGATAAAATTTTATTGTATTTAGCCCTGTCCTACCGGGAACTTGGCAATCAGATGAAAAGTGATCAATACATGGATAGGCTGCGGACAGAATATCCGAAAAGTCTCTTTACGCGCAGCACGATACGGGAAAGAAAGACCCTGCAAACGGTAAAAATCGATGTGGTGGAAGGAACTACGGCGCTGCCTCTTTACGAAGATAAGAAGAAAAGGAATATTGACCTCACACCTCAAATGGTAAAAGCAGATCAGGCAGCCGTAACAGAAACTGAAAAAGGGAAAGCACCGGGGAAGGAAACGCAAAAAGATAAAAACGATGTTCCCACAAAAGGAAATGAAAAAGATAAAGGAATGTCTTTTTTCGACAAGAAAAAACCTGTTGATATCGTATCAGATACGATGGAAGGCTTCGATAAGGAAAAATATGTCGTTTTTAAGGGAAGTGTCATAGCCAAACAGGAAGATCTGTTTATCTTCGCCGATACTATTGAAACCTATATGAGTGAAGACACAAACGAAATAGAAAAAGCTATCGCCAGAGGAAACGTAAAAATAGTCAAGCAGGATAGAACGGCAACCTGCCGGGAAGCCGTCTTCGAGAATGCAAAAGGCGAAATTACGCTCAAGGATAATGTTATTGTTTACCAGGGCAAGGATAAACTTACCGGCGATGTGATCATCTATTATGTAAATGAAGACCGCGTCACCATTCAGGCAGAAAAGGACAAAAAAGCCCACATCACGATTCAACCGAAAGAAGACAAGAAATAATAAATCAAAAAATGATGGAAGGACATATTAAAGGGTAACAACTGTAGTATTGAATACCCGCGCGACCCCTGTCTACTGCTCACCCTCAAGGAATGATATGGGTTCATCTTTTACAAAAACAAGGGCCTGACATACTGCAACAAGGGTGTCATTATTCTTGACCGTAATATAGTAGGATGCTGTTTTCTTTGTTCTATGAGTCTCTTTTGATTCCGCTATGAGGATTGTGTTTTTTTTGGGCGGTCTCATGTAGGTAATATTCATATTCAACGCAACGGCTATGTTTTCGTGGCTGTTTGAAGAAATTTCAAAAGCCTCATCAATTAAGCCAAAAATAGCGCCTCCATGAGCTGTGCCATACATGTTATCCATAGCCTCTCTATACTCCATTTCACAAAGGGCGTATCCTTCTCTGACCTCCTTTAACCGAATATCGAGTAATCGGGCAAAAGGTTCTTTCTTAACAGCATTAAAATATAAGGCGCTTTTTTCTGAGTCCATTACACAACCTTTTTCAGTAAAACGTCTACTGAACCCTTCGGCTGTGCGCCGACAATCCTATCAACAACTTCTCCTTTATTAAAGAGGATCAGCGTCGGTATGCCTCTCACGCCATATTTGGCAGGCGTTACAGGATTTTCATCGACGTTTATTTTCAATACTGTTACCTTGCCCTCATACTCACCGGCGATGGCATCAATAACAGGTCCCATCATCTGGCAGGGTCCGCACCAGGTAGCCCAGAAATCAATAAGTACCGGAACGCCTGATTCCAATACCGCTTTCGTGAAATCCCCGTCTGTTACCGCTTGCGCCTTACTCATTATAGCCTCCTTTTATACAACTCTTTATTGTATTTAATTTCTTTTGAAAAAACTCGTATGACCGTTTTGTTACCGCTATTTCTTAATAAATAAGTACTCACCTATGCTTTGTCAACTTTAGTATTACTCATCAAGAAAACTGATGACTTCACCATCGGGGATGTGCCGCAGCCTGCCTCCTTCGTTCATATCGCGTACAGGCCCTGCTTTAATCAAGGCATCATCAGAATACCCTCTCTTTTCCCAGTACCCGCTGATATAACGATCCAATAATTCTATACCCACAACGCTTTTTGCAGATTTATAGCCCCACAGATACGGACAAAAGGCCCTCACGGGCCCTCCGTAATCCTCTTCAAGCAATTCTCCATCAAATTCATATGCAAGCAGTGTCTTTTTCATACCTGCAATGTCAAGGGGTATGGAAGTATCATAAATCTTTTTGACGGACCAGAAACGGACATATTTGGCGCCTGCATCGGTTTTTACAAGTTCAAGGATATCTGCGAGGGCAACCCCGCCCCAGTTCCCCCGGACCGAAAACCGTGTTACGCTCGTAAGGCGTGCATCGGCAATAGTCTTTGGAAGTCCTGATAATTCATTCCAGGAAATTGTTTTCGGATTGTTACAGAGCCCTTTTACCTCTATTTTCCAGCCAACACGATCCAGGGCACCCGGATGTCCCTCAGCCCAGAAAACAGGCGTTTTCAACTCTTTTAACCTGCTCATCAATACCCCCTTGCTTCCTCAAATAACTATAGCAGGTTATCTGATTTCCGACAACCATGAGTGATATAAAATTGTTAATGTCATTTGCCGCAATAACAGGTAATATATAACCCATAAATGCTACGTCTCACCGTCAAACAGAACCGCACAGGCCCCATATCTGGTTTTCACCCCTGGGTTTTCTCACAGGCATTGGTGAAAATCCCCGATGGGATCCAATCAGGGGAACCGGTGTGTCTTTTCGCCGAAAAAGGAGAATTCCTTGCTCTGGGGTATTTTAACTCCTACTCTCAAATTGCTGTTCGTCTCTGGGGCTACGACAGCAGCGAAAAAGTAGACGGGGAGTTCTTCATAAAAAGGATACGGAGCGCCTATGATCTTCGTAGAAAATACATAGAAAATTCTACCACCAACGCCTATCGTCTCATCAACGGGGAAAACGACCTTTTGCCGGGGCTTGTTGTCGATAAGTATGCCGATTACCTCGTCGTTCAGTTCCACACAAGGGGGATTGAGTTCTGGAAGGAAAAGATCATCGCAGCACTTGAAAATATAGTGGGTCCGAAAGGCATTTATGAACGTTCTGATGTGGCCGTAAGAAAGTATGACCAGCTCGATGAGGTACAGGGCCTTTTATGCGGCGCTGTCCCTGACCTCATTACCATTGAGGAGAATGGACTTCAATTCCTCGTCGATGTAAAGCATGGCCAGAAGACAGGTTTTTTTCTCGATCAACGTGATAAACGAAAGGCCTTCTCAGGATACACGAATGGCGCTTCAGTCCTGAACTGTTTTTCCTATACAGGCGGTTTTTCCGTCTATGCCCTCGCAGGAGGGGCAAAAGCAGTGACCAGTGTCGACACCTCGCAAAGCGCCCTTGAGCTGGCAAGGGAAAATATCAAACTCAATGGTTTTCATGCAGATCAGTGTCAATTCATCTGTGACGATGTTAAGCATTATCTGAAGAACAGCGCCGAACAATTTGACGCCCTTGTCCTCGATCCTCCGGCTTTTATAAAAGACCGCAGGAAAAAGAAGGAAGGAATTGGGGGCTATAAGAGTATTAATGAAATGGCTCTGAAGATGGTTGCAGATAAGGGTATCCTCGTCACCTGCTCCTGTTCAAACCATTTAACGCTGGACGAGTTCCGGTTCCTTTTGTCGGAAGCCGGCGGGAAAGCCAAAAAAATATTGAATATTCTGGAAATATACACCCACGGCATTGACCACACCCAGCTTGTACCTTTCACAGAAGGACAATATCTCAAGTGCTTTTTTCTCAGGATCTGAGACAATAAGCAAATTGACACCCCTTATAGTGGTATATATATTGTTTTCAGCAAGTATGTTCGGTGAGGTTTTTCTATCATGAGCGGCTACCACAAACGGGCATATAACGATTTTGAACCATTTCCGGTCCAGAGTCTCAAAAGGGTTGACAGGCCGACAACATTAATTCTCGATGATAAAATAAAAAGGGTTGATGAACGGGAACAGGGCTTCAACAAGGCCTACCGGGGTGATTTTGGCCCTGTTATCAAGAAAGAGGTAACCCGATTCGTCAGCAAGCACCCGGTATCTGCCGCAGAAGTCCATATGCTGTCACATTTAAAAGACGTAGTCGATGGCATTGTCGCAGGACAGAGGGCGCCTATTTCTGAAGACCCGCAAATGCTGAGTCGGCACATCAAGGAGCTTGCCTACTTTCTCAGGGCAGACCTCGTCGGCATCTGTGAACTTCCGTCCTATGCCGTATATTCCAACAGTTTTCCCGACGGAAAGCCTGTTGAACTTACCCATAAGTACGCCATTGCCATCCTTATCGATCAGGACTGGAAAACATCCGATGCGTCACGGGGAAACGATTGGATTAGCAATGCTATGAGTTATCTCGCCTATTCCACGTCTGCCTTTATTGCCTGTATCCTGGCAGACTACATCAGAAGGCTCGGCTATCCTGCACGGGCCCACCATGCGCGGAACTATCAGGTCGTCGTACCGCCCATTCTTCTCTGGGCCGGTCTCGGCGAAATGAGCAGAATCGGCGATTGCGTTATCAACCCATTCATCGGTCCACGCTTTAAGGCCGCAGTCGTCACAACCGATATACCTCTTGCCATCGACAAGCCAATCGACTTCGGTCTTCAGGATTTCTGTTCCAAATGTAAAAAATGCGCCAGAGAATGTCCTTCCGGGGCTTTGAGCTTTGACGATAAGATCATGCACAACGGCTATGAACGGTGGCCCACGGATATAGAGAAATGTACGTCCATGAGGGTGGGCAACAAGCGGGGTTCAGGCTGCGGTGTCTGCATTAAGGTGTGCCCCTGGAATAAACCATATACCCTCCTGCATCGGGCCGTGGGATGGACAATGAGAAAATCAGGCATGGCACGGAGCATTGCCATTAAGGGAGATGACCTCATGGGCTACGGGAAACCTCATCCCGACAAGCAATGGTGGCTTGACCTTGAAAAGGTAGACAAGGTGCTTGTAACACCAAAGAAAAGAACAGAGGATTAATCTTCCAGGTCCATCCTGAAGGCATCTTCTTTGTCGTAATACTGCGGACTGTACTCCACGACAAGCGTATCCTCAATGCCAAGAAAGATGTGTCCTATGCGGGTAGCGACCTTTATCTTATCTCCTCTTGTCAGGATCTGCTCCTCTTTTTCGGAGTTGTCGATATCGAAAAAGATGGCGCGGACTTTTCCGCTTATTATATAAAAAACCTCTTCTTTCTTTTCATGGTAATGATTGCCCCTGACATGACCTTTCTTCAACTCGAAAAAGGCAAGATGACCTATATCTTCCCGGTGCGATATCTGGACAAATTCACCCTTGTCCTCTGACCATCTTTTTGCTCCGTCAATATCCTTTCCCTCGGGAAGTTTTTCTATATACACTTTATCCATATTTGAACCCCTATAAACGAATTAATAATGCTTTTTTTGCGAGCAGCTTCAATGTGAAAGTTTCATGAAGGCACAATCAGGCACAAGAATACACCCTGTACCTGTTCCTTCCTTCCTGTTTTGCGCTGTACATTGCAATATCGGCATTTTTCACAAGAGATTCCGGATTATCTCCATCATCGGGAAAGAAAGCGATGCCGAGACTCATGGTGGCTGTAATATCATATGCCCCAAGCTTGAAGGGTTCCCGGAAGGACGCTACTATTTTATCCGCTACCCTGCAGGCGTTTTCCCCTGTATGAACATTGGATATAATAACCAGGAATTCATCACCGCCCATTCTTGCCGCAGTATCGCTTTCCCGCAGGGTATCTGTTAATCGTCCGGCAACTTCTTTGAGCAACAGATCGCCCATCTCGTGCCCAAGTGTGTCATTGATACTCTTAAATTTGTCAAGGTCCATCATCATCACAGCCACCTTCTGGCTTGTCCGTTTTGCGTAAGCAATTGCCATGAGAAGGCGGTCATTAAAAAGCCGTCTGTTAGCCAATCCCGTCAAGGAGTCATGAAAGGCAAGATGTTTTATTGTTTCCTCTATCTGTTTGCGCTCCGTAATATCCCGGACAATGCCCTGATAGCCATTGAAGGTTCCCTCAACGGTCTTTCGCGGGGTCACGGTTACGAGACAATCCATGGGGGTTCCGTCCTGTTTGCGAAGTCTGATTTCGAAATCTCGTACCGACCCTGTTCTTTGAATGGCCTTTTTCAAGCGGTCTTGCTCATTAAGATCCACATAAGCATCCTTTACATTATGTTTCATGAATTCCTGTCTTCCAATATTGAAAAGATCCAAAAATGCTTCATTGGCATCGATGAATGTTCCGTTTTTTGCGGTAATATAAATGGCGTCACGGGACTCTTCAAAAAGAGAACGAAATTTTTCTTCGCTCTGGTGGAGGGCCATCTCTGCCTTTTTATGCTCAGTAATATCTTCGATGGCACAATCAAAATAGTCAACAGTCCCGGTAATCTCATTACGCACAACCATAGCAGTTAATGAACCCCACATCGGTGTTCCATCCTGTTTTTTTGTTTCCAATTCGATCCTGTTTGCACTCCCCTTTGAGAGGAGAATATTCGAAAATATATTTCTTCCCTCAGGATTCATGTATAAATCGGAAACACCGGTCTTTTTGAGGCTTTCTTCAGTATCAAACCCGAATATCTTGAGAAAGGCTGGGTTTGCCATGAGTATTTTCCCCCGTGGCCCGGGAGTTGTTCGTATAATTCCTACGGGGATATTCTGCACCAGAGTGCGGTATCGTTTTTCACTTTCACGGAGCGCTTCTTCTGCCTGTTTTTTCTCAGTGACATTTTCGATTGTGCCGACATAGTTCAAGATATTGCCGCTCTGATCACGCACCGTATGGGCATTTATGACAATCCAGAGTTTTTTTCTGTCTTTCCGGTAAACCTGCGTTTCGAAGCCCTTTACAACCCCTTTTTTTGCAAGAAGCTTTTTATATACCAACCGGTCGTCAGGATTTACATAATGCTGATTAGCAATATCCGTATATGCACTCATCATCTCATCGGGTGCCCCATAGCCCATCATTTTCGCTAACGCCGGGTTTACACTGAGAAAACGTCCCTCCGGTGTTGTTTGATAAATGCCTTCCACGGTATTTTCAAAAATAGTGCGGTAATGCTCCTGACTTTCGTAGAGGGAAGTCTGAATTTTCTTCTTTTCTGTAATGTCGGAAAGCATGGTAATAGTCCTTCCATTTTCAAGGGCCACTGTTCTGAATTCGACCTCCCTTACTTCCCCTGTCCCGCAGGTAACCGAAAATGTCCTGTCCGTAACATCGTGCTTGATATCTTCTTCCCAGCTTTCTATAATCTTCTGCCTGAGTCCCTTATCGGGATATGCCTTTTGGAACCAATCCCTCCCGGTAGGGATATCTCCGAGTGCGTAACCGGTTATATTGGTGAATTCAGGGTTTATATAGAGGTTTGTCCCCTTTTGGTCGGTCAATATAACACCGTAGGGCGCTTTCTGGAGCATAGAATAGAATGTTTCCCGTTCTTTTCTTGATATCTCTTCCGTTTGCTCCTGCTCGGTAATATCCTCAAAGACAACAACGATTGATTTTTCCTTCAGGGCTTCCCCGATCCGGGACGCACTCACCCTGCAAATAATATCTTTCTTGTCCTTTCTCCGGCAGGGAAAGACACACCGGTATGTTGGTTCCACGGCAAGGACGGGATAAAAGCGACCGGCGATCTCTGCGTATTCTTCTTCCGTACGGTAGAGAATGCGAGTATTCTGCCCGATAAGCTCTTCGGGCTTCCATCCAAACATTTTCTCGACAGCGCTATTGGCAGTAACGATCATCCGTTCCCTGAGAACAATGACCACGTGGGGAATGGCGTTGAGGATTGATGCCTGTACATCTTCCAGCGCTTTGACTTGCAGAGCGCTGACTGAGGTGTGATCATTTATTGAATTTCTCATAATGGCAACACCCCCTCTGAACTGATTACTATTTTGACGCAACATCACGTTTTTTGCAATGGAAATTATATTTACAGTCTTTTTTGGGAATTATTGGGTTCTTTTGGTTAAACGGAATAATCCGGTTTAAAGCTTCTCCATGCCGATAGCAAGGTATTTCTTTGCGAGATTTATGTAGAGATCTTTGCCCCTATCCCAGAATTCAATGTCTTTCTCACCGATTGCACGAAGCACTCTGGCGGGGTTTTCTCCCACAACCACTCTATCGGGGATTATCTGCCCCTTCTTGACTACCGACCCTTCCGCAACAATGGTATGTTGTCCTATCTCAGAGTCAAGGCTGAGGATAGCGCCCATACCAATAACCGTGAAGTTTCCTATCTTTGCTGAATGAATAACGGCGCCGTGACCGATGGTTACCCTATCACCGATTGTGCTCACCCTTTTTGGCGGGGCATGGATAATAACCCCTTCTTCGACAGCAGTGCCGGAGCCGATCAGGATGGAGCCATAATCTCCACGGAGTATGGCTCCATGGCCTATATAACAATTATCTCCGATCTTTACATCGCCAATAACGAGGGCATGCTCACTAACGTATGTCTCTTTTCCTATTTCGGGAGTTTTCCCGTCAAAACCGTACAGCAACTATTTATCTCTTCCCGCCGCATGACATGCATAGCAGGCCGAGATGGCTTCACCGAATTGTTTTACAACCATGGCGCCGTCTTTTTTAGAAGCGCCATCAGACATTGCCCTTGCGGCATCCCTTAGCTTGTAATTGAAATTCTGTGGGGGACTTTCCGCCGGCGCTCCCTCGCCTGCCTTCTGGGCATCGGCGGCTAACAGATCAGCGTGATTTTTCAAACCTTCAAAATTACTCATTGACAGTTCGGTAACAATCGATTGAATCCAGCCGAGCCGGGCAAGCATGATTTGCAGAACAGGGCTCAACCTGCCATGAGAGAAACCTGCCATGGCAATAAAGAGAACAACAACCAATAAAACTACTGCTGACTTCTTCATTGACGCCTCCTTTTGTTCCTTATAAGGGACATTTCTGAAGCTTCTTTAATTGTTTAATGCAGCTTCAATCTCTTTTGCGTTTGCTCCGACAACAGTTTTCTTGCCGTTTATGATAAAAAATGGCGTCCCGTTTATGCCTATTTTTCCACCAATATCCTTATGGAGCTTCAAAAGATCGACTGCTTCCTGTTTTTTGCATACCTCATATTTCTGGTCGTCAAGTTTGCCTTTCATCGCATCTTCGTATGCCTTTGCCTGATCCGCGGCACAGAAGATAAACTTTATCTTATTCTCTGCATCAGGATGCATGGGGAGAGGATAAAAGAAAATATACCGCGTTACATCCTTTCTCTGTTCCAAAAAAGATGATGCCGTACGGCAGTATGGACAATCGGGGTCTGTAAATTCCAGAATAATATTTTTACCGTTTCCTACCTTAACCGCCTTTTCGAGGGGGATATTTTTTGCGCTTTCCATGGCAAGGTCGCCTTTTCTTTCCTCAGTGACGCTCTTTCCTTCTTTGGTTATAATCTCACCGACAAAGAGATACTCCTTCTCCGAGAAAAAATATATAATCTCGGAGCCTTTAATAACCTCATAGATACCTTTCATGTTAGTAGGCTTTATTGCATCAAAGGCCACTCTGGGAAAAGTCTTTTTAAATGTCTCTTCTATGGTTTCAGGAGCGGGTATCTGTTTGTTCCCGGTAACCTGCTGATCAGTCTTTTTAATGGTCTTATTTGCCGTTTCTGCACTAAGATTACCACAAACAAGAAATGCAAAAACAAAAAGAAGTACAATAAATATGAACAACGTATTTCTCTTTTTCATTCTTCCTCCTGAATGTCTATATGGGATACAAAAAACAATATAACACCCTGCGTATAAAAATCCCATTAAAAACAGTGAATCCCGTATCTGTTAATGAGCGCCCATATCAATTCAAAATTGGCTACCCCGTAATGAAGCTACGAGACAGCCAATTAAGATCTTCACCATCAACAGCAATTCTACATCCACCCGGGGATCTTCAGGGAAGATCGATCCTCTTTGCCGAAACCACATTCGGTAAAGCCTGAATTTCGCTTATCACGTCATCTTCAACATCATTATCGACATCGAGAAGTGATATGGCCAAACCGCCGATGCTTTCTCTTCCGAAGTGCATCCCTCCGATATTGATATCGTGTATATAAAATACATTGGATATTCCGGCGATTACTCCGGGTTTATCATTATTGTAGATAAAGAGCATATGCCCTGACAGATCCGCCTCAAGATAAATATGATTTACCGTGATAAGCCGCGGTTCCTTTTTGCCGAACAATGTTCCCTGCACGGTATTTTCGTCCTTGTCCCCACGGAGCGTAATGGTAACAAGGGACGTAAAGTCATACTGGTCGGCTACCTTAACCTCTTTTACGAGAATTCCTCTATTTTTTGCGACCAAAGGAGCGTTTACATAATTGACGCCTTCCATCTGCCGGGAAAGGACACACCGTAAAATTCCCTGTGTGAGAATTTTCGTATCCATCTGGGAAATCTCACCCATATATTGTATCTGGATCTCCTTGATAGGGAAATCCGTGATGGCAGAAACTACTGTTCCCAGATTTTCAGAGAGCTTCAGATGAGGTCCTATCTGTTTTGCTGCCTCAAGTGACAGGGAAGGAGCATTGACGCTATTTTTGATAACCCCGTAAAAGAAAAACTCTACTATCTGATTTGCAATGTCGATTGCCACTTTGTCCTGCGCTTCCACAGTAGAAGCACCGAGATGGGGTGTGCAAATGGTCTTACCGGAAAGCACCAGGGGGTTGTCTTTTGGCGGTGGTTCCTCGTCGAAAACATCTAATGCGGCATACCCGACCTGTCCACTCTCAAGACCCTCCAGGAGGTCCTTCTCGTTAATAATAGGGCCTCGCGCAACATTGATGATAATAACGCCTTTTTTCATTTTTGCGATGGCCTCTTTATTGATAAGGCCTCGCGTCTCCTTTACAAGCGGGACGTGTATGGCTATAAAATCACTTTTTTTGAGAAGCGTATCGAAATCGACCAGTTCGATTCCTTTTGCTGCCGCAAATTCTTTGGAAACAAAAAGATCATAGGCAATAACCCGCATGCCCAGGGCAATGGCTTTTTCGGCAACAATAGAACCGATATTACCGATTCCTATAATGCCGAGTGTTTTTTCAAAGATCTCGATACCCATGAGTGCTTTCTTTTCCCATTTACCCTCTTTCATAGTCCTGTCTGCATAGGCGATCTTCCGTGCTGCCGCGAACATGAGGGCAATACTGTGCTCTGCTGCGGCCAGCGCATTTCCTTGGGGCGTATTCATAACGATAACACCCTTCTCCGTTGCAGCCGCCACGTCCACATTGTCAACGCCAATACCGGCCCGGCCGATAACCCGTAATTTATTTCCTTTTTCAATTATTTCTTTTGTTGCCTTCGAGGCGCTCCTGACAATCAAGGCGTCATAGTCTCCGATGATTGCCTGAAGCTCTTCGGTCTTGAGCCCTGTTTTAACATCAACGTCGAGACCATTTTTTTTCAATATTTCAATAGCACTATCAGACATCTGGTCTGCAATGAGCACTCTGCTGCTTTGTTCCTTCACCCGATAACCTCCTTAATACATTTTATAAATCTTTCAAGCAGTCTACTGCCTTCTTTTTTGCATTGGTATCCTACTTTATTCTAGTTACTATCTATCAGATTCACATGAAAAAAATCAAGTAAAATGATATTACTCAAGGATAGGTTTTTGTGTTATATTTCAGCAATGAAGCAACTGCTCACTGGCTGTACGTCAAACACGGCCATCAATAAAATGTTTTCAGTACAATTTGGCGGCTTCAATGATTGAACTCAGCGTACAAACCTCATCAAGAATCCAGTCCGTAAATATAACCGGCCGGGTAACAGAGGCAGCACGTGGAAAGGCAGGCCATCTTCTCCATGTCTATACCCCGCACACTACCTGCGGCCTTTTAATAAATGAAGAGGCCGATCCGGACGTTATCAACGACATCATTGTTGCCCTTAATAAAATAGCGCCGGCGGATTACCCTTACAAACATATTGAAGGAAATTCCGATGCACATATCAAATCAGTACTGACGGGATCATCGGTTTTGATCCCTTTCACCCAGGGCGCCTTGCAGCTCGGAACCTGGCAGGGTATATTCTTTATGGAGTTTGACGGGCCAAGGAAAAGAAAGGTAATTATAACGGTTATTTGAAATAGACGGGAAATAACAGGGAGGTTTACATGAAAACAACTATATCACGGTGCAGGATTCTGATAGGTATCCTCTTGATTATTATGATCAGTGTTCCTTTGTACGCGAAGGATGATAAAATCAACCCGAAAGAACCCGGCGTTTATATTAAAACCAACAAAGCTCTTAAAAGGCTTCTGCCCAACATTATCTTTAACGAACAAAATCTCATTTTCATTGAATCCAACAACCCGCCCCATTTCTTTCTGAGAGATTTGCAGCATTTTGTTGTTTACGGAAAGTATGATCTGAGCGTCCTTACTCTGAACCCCATGCTTTTTACAGGGCCCTCTCCTCTTGGTAAAGGCCGTTTCATTTTTGGAAAAAATGAGACCATAGAGACAAAAAAGATAGGGACCGATCTCTATACGGTCAAACCGAAGGGGCTCCTCGGCAGGGGTTACTATAGCCTCTGGATCAACGATAGTGCTTGGGACTTATTTCTTGATTAAATGATTTGAGATTGTTGCGGTTTATTCCAGAAAATTACCAAATACATAAAAAGGTATACGAGGGAATTTCAATCCTGTTGTCTTACACTCTCAAATCCTTTATCGCA
>PNOF01000028.1 GCA_013824645.1 Syntrophus sp. (in: bacteria)
GCAGACTGAGGCGACAGCAAAGGTAAAGAACCCTTTTCCAACGGATGCGACAGAAAAAGTAAACACAAAACTTTTCGATACAGACGAATTCTGGCAGCAGGTCGCCGCGAAATGCATAAGCTGCGGCGCATGCACCTATCTCTGCCCCACCTGTTACTGTTTTAATATTACCGATGAGCAGACCCGTGAAAAGGGTGAACGTTTGAGAACATGGGATGCCTGCATGTTCCAACATTTCACATTGGAAGCAAGCGGTCACAACCCGAGACCGGTAAAATCGCGACGTTTACGTCAACGTGTCGGTCATAAATTTGCCTATTACCCTGAAAAATATAACGGTGTCATAGCCTGCTGCGGCTGTGGACGATGTATCAGGCACTGCCCCGTCTCCGTTGATATAAGCGAGATTGCGGGCTACCTGAAAAACCCAAAAGAAAGCCCGGAAGCATGGGTAGCGAGGAATACAAAAGCTGTAAAGGACGGGAGTCAGTAATATGTCAGAGAATTGCCAGTGCAACAATCCATACATGCCGGAGATCGCCACGGTCACCCGCGTCATCGAAGAGACACCGAACATCAAATCCTTTCAGGTTGTCTTCAACGACGCAGAAAAGATGAAGAACTTCAAGTACGAGCCGGGGCAGGTGGGTCAACTCTCCATCTTCGGCGTCGGTGAATCGACTTTTGTCATAAACTCACCGCCGACACGGATGGAATACCTCCAGTTCAGCGTTATGAAAGCTGGCGAAGTTACCGCAGCTCTCCATAATATCTATGAAGGCGACCAGATCGGCGTGAGAGCGCCCCTGGGGAACGCTTTCCCCTATGAGGAGATGAAAGGGAAGAACATTCTCTTTATCGGCGGCGGCATCGGCCTTGCACCTCTTCGCACACTGATCCTCTTCATGCTTGACAACCGCGCTGATTATAAAGATATTACGATCATTTACGGGTCCAGAACACCACCGGACCTCTGTTATAAGGACGACATCAAAGAATGGGAAGAACGTTCCGACGTGAACCTCATCCTCACAGTTGATGCCGCATTCCCCGGATGGGAGAAACGGATCGGCTTTGTGCCCACAGTGCTCAAGGAAGTAGCGCCCAAACCGGACAACACCGTTGCTATTACCTGCGGACCGCCTATTATGATCAAGTTTGTTCTTGAAGGCTTGGCAGGGTTGGGTTTTGCCGATGAGAACATCGTGACGACCCTGGAAGCAAGGATGAAATGCGGCATAGGCATATGCGGCAGATGCAATATGGGACATAAGTATATATGCAAGGATGGGCCGGTGTTTAATCTCAAACAGCTGAATGAGCTGCCTGAAATATAAAAGAATTTGCCAATAAACGGCGGGCTTAGGCCCGCCTTTTTTATTGGCAAATTTCATCAAAGGCCGAAGTGCTTTTCGCGTCTAATACCGCCATCCGCAGAGCCGTGCGGTCCTCAACGTAGCGCTGCTACGCCTCCGGCCGACGACCCCTTGCTGTCGGCATTATCCATCGAAAATCCCTTCGGCCTGAAAGAATTCCCTTTTACACATATACTTAAAAATCTTCTTGCTTTTCTCTGATGATTATTTAATACTTTCTTAAATTGAAATTGATGTATTCAATTGGCGATGGGTAAATACCGGAAAATGTCTGTTGGATGTGTGTGATGGCAGAGACGGTGATATTTAAAAAACTTTGTTGAAAACCTGTATACTTAATTGTTGGACAACATGAACTAAGATGACGAAATACATATTTGACGCCACTTCGATAGAGAAGCAATGTTACTATTTGGCTGTCATGGCTATCGCGAGCCGACAGATCAGAGAAAAATTCCCTCCACCCCAAGCCGCGGAGATTCATATCTTCTATGCATACGAAGATCAGGAAATTCATCAAACACTGATTTCCGTTGCCGTACAATTGCGAATGATTGACGATGTTTTGATACAAAAGAGCCGAGGAAGAGAATTTGCCGAAGCTATTGTAGGGCGTTTGGATGAGGCTGGTATTCTTTCCTTACGAGAAGCCTGCAACAAGATCATACATGCTAGGGAAATCGAAATTCACTTACCAGCCAAGCCTCGAATCGTGCTACATGGCAGAAAGGGCAGCGAGGTATGGAAAGCAGAACTCGACATACTTGATTTCGTAAGTAATGCTATGAGCCTTGTAGTGGCCTATGATGAAGACTGGGACCTACAATGATTGTCCAACAAACACGTGCAGCCAATCGCCGAAAAATCTGGCTCTGACTGACGCACGCGTTAAGCATGTAATACAGTAATGTTATTGAAATAATTTTATTACAGAAATCAGGGAGATATCTTCATGATCGATCATCTAAAAAAGAGTGAAAATATTATCATGGATCTTATCAACTCCGATCTTGGAGCAAAGTATTCACTTGCATGCAAAATTGAAGACATTGAAGAGCTACCGGTTAACGAGTTTTCTATGATTCAAAAATTGCTTTCTTCAGGTGAAGCTATCATCAGAATGGCACCCGTTTCTACAGATGGAACGACATTTAACATTATTTCCACACCGTTTGAAAAGCGGTTATCAACACTATATTCTTCAATAATGATTTTAGGTCCAATTGTTGGAATAATATTATCGTTTGTGTACTCATGGTATTGGCTTTCATTGATTGTAATTGCTCCTATTATTTCAATGAGATTAAATAAGAGAGCATACTTGCATGCCCTTTTTAACCGAGCGTTTAATTCAGAAATTGTGTTTTCATATTTATTTACAGCAGGAAAAGTTACGATTGAATTACCAGGACACGGTATTCTGTATAGAAACCCTGCATAACAGCGGCATTAAGCATAGAAGAATGAAAGAAGAAAAACACGCAAATTGGGGACATCGTAACTTCGGTAACTTACTCTCAAGCCAGGCGGGGGAAGGGGACGAAATAATAAAAACATTACATTGCTTTTGAGTTCGAGTCAGGGACATTGAAGAACATCCTTATTTTTTATAAAAAGGAGGTATTTATGAGAAGGTTAAATCTGGTATTGCTTGCAATACTAATAAATCTGTCAATGGCTGTTTTTACTGCAGTTCCTACTATTGCATGGTGGCATGGTAAGGGCGAGAATCATAAAGCCCTGGCTGAGCTATCGAAGGATGAAATAGCTAACAAGTTCAAGGACATAAACGCTGAAGAAAGAAAAACAGCGCTGGCAATAGGGGCAGACAAACCTGACATAGATAAGAAAATTACTACTACTGATCATGAAAAGAAAATTAGGGTGTCGCAAACTCTTTGCGCCGCAGTAAATGCAAAAAACAGAAAAGATGCCTTGATGCGTTTAGTCATTGGATTTCATTATTTGGCAGATAATGGTGATGTCACTGAAAGCTGGCAGAAAGATACTTTTCGGTATATAGCCTGTAAAATGCTGCTCGGTAATGCTTGTAATGCTAAGCCCAATAATGACGCTGATAAGTTCATGCAAGAGTTTGAAAAGAGCGGGGAATACATCAAGGACTGGAAAAACGGCATAGAATGGAAAGTGATTTCATCTTATTGGGATGAAGAAATGAAGAAAGTCAAAAACAGTGACGGCTTGGTAGATAATCTCAGAAACATGGCAAAAACGAGGCATGAAATGCTGAGAAAAGCCCATACAGAACACAACTATTTCTTATTGAGACTTTCATTCTTAGAAGCCTTTGCATGTATCAAAGCTGCCCAAGATAGGCTTACTACATTTTACACCGAAGAATTGATCAACGTTACTATGGGCGGCAAATGTGGTGAGTCTGTTGATAGACGATCCATCAATTGCAGTACAACCACCAAATCAGGTGGAGATGAACCAGCAAAAATACACGTTAATGTAGGACTGAACCCGGGCACAGCAGTATTTTCCTATGAAATGTATGACGTAAAGGATAGGATGATTGTTGTCTATGGAGGGCAGACGTTGTATGATACCGGCTGTACCAATGGCAGTAAGAGTATCCCATTACACCTTTCAGGTAAAAGCGATCAAGTGATTATATTTGTCAAACCTGCCTGCGAAAAATCCGGAACCCAATGGAATTTTACGCTGGAATGCCCCAAATAGGGGTCTGCTCACGAAACGGAAAAATCGTAAGGGAACGGCTAATTGGGAACTTGGGAAGCCAATGGGGATGTCCTTCAATTATTCAATTCAGAAGGATTCCGGATAGCAGGGAGGAGCTTGGGGGCGTTGGTGACATATTGACATCTTGAATTCACCACCTAACGGTTAGAATATCTTGCATTTGTCGATGATTTTTGTCGACTCAGGCATATCGACAACAAATTCTATAGTCAACCCGTTGACCCCCACGGCATCAAGGGCGTAGTCCTGCTTTGCATATAATCCCTCAAAGGTGTATGAATCATAGAGACTATCATAGTTGTGGGCGGCAAAAATTGCATCCTGTTTTTCTACGGCGCCGATTACCGTCAAGCGTCTTATTTCGGCGATGTTGCAGATCAGGTTCCGGGGTTCTTCCATGTAAACCCTTGCCTTTTCGTTCGTTGAAAAGGCCCCAAGCACACCTCTCCCGAGAATCATCTTATCGATTACTACAAATACTTCCACGTTGTTCCTCCGTATAGATTACATTTGCTTCGCCATGCCATGTAATAGAATGGTCTCTATTATACCCTATTTCACAGTGTCCCGGCTATATGAGGCAATCCGCATTTCTATTGACATGCCACATTTCATATGATATCGTGACGATATGAAAGCCATCATCAGTTCACCTGCCAGCTACTATTACTACTATTATTATTACGCCGGGGTGCGCTCATGAGGGTTTTCCTCTGATCGATTGAAAGACAGAGGCCATGGGCGCAAAGCCCATGGCCTCTTGAATTTTAAGGGCCATGGTTCACTACCATGGCCCTTTTTGTTTTGGTTATAACCATGGAAGACTAAAGGGCTGCCATGGAATTCTGAAAACGATAAAATAGGGAGGTTTTTATGAAGAATGAGGTCATGGAGGAAAGAGTACAAGAGGATGAAAGAAAGAGAATGGAGATTATTCACAAAACAAAGAGATCATCGGTGGATGACCGATACAACCCTGTGAGCGGTGGAGGCGCTCATCGGATGTCACAATTGAGAGAATCCTTTATACGAGAGATGACGCGCCTTGCCATCACCCATAAGGCCATCAACCTGTCCCAGGGTTTTCCTGACTTTGATCCTCCACGAGAGGTAATAGAGGCAGCCCACCAGGCACTCGATGCGGGTGGGAACCAATATACCATTACGTGGGGCGTACCGGCGCTAAGGCAGGCAATCGCTGCCAAGATGAACAAATGGTACAATCTTGCATTTGATCCCGATGAGCATATCACGGTTACCTGCGGTGTGACAGAAGCAATCCTTGCGACAATGATGAGTAACGTGAATCCCGGCGATGAGGTAATCATCATAGAGCCATTTCACGAGGGATATCTTCCGGCGGTCATATTTGCCGGTGGGACTCCCCGTTTTGTGCCGCTGGATTCTCCGGGATACACCCTCGATCTTGATAAACTACGCGCAGCTTTCAATGAACGAACCCGGATTATCCTTATCAACACACCTCACAACCCCACAGGACACGTCTTTACAAGGAATGAGTTGGAAGGTATTGCCAAGTTGTGTATAGAGTTTAATGTCATTGCAGTCACGGACGAGATATATGAACACATACTTTACGATGATCATCGGCACCTGCCCATTGCAGCTATCCCTGGCATGGCGGACCGGACCGTAACGATCAGCGGCTTCGGTAAAACATTCGCTTTGACGGGTTGGCGCCTCGGATATGCCTGCGCACTCAATCCGCTCAGTCTCGGAATTCGCACTGTTCATGATTTTACGACAATCTGTGCCCCGGCCCCTCTCCAGGCTGCCTGCACCGCTGCGCTCAATTTGCCGGATGCATATTACGAGCAGTTACGAAGCGATTATGCGGCAAGACGAACGGTGATTATGTCTATCCTGAGCAAAGCAGGCCTCGTTGCAGAACCCCCTGAAGGCTCCTATTATGTCATGGCCGACTTCAGCCAATGGGATTTCGATGGAGACGACCACTCCTTTGCCAGATGGTTGCCCGCTCACCTCGGGGTCGCCGTGGTGCCCGGCTCCGTCTTCTATGGTACGAAGGGAATGGGTAAGAAGACGGTTCGTTTTGCCTTTGCGAAGAAGATGGAGACACTTATTGCCGCAGGGGAGAGGCTCTGCGGTGAGGCGGGATAACTCCGCCTGCCACGGGGGCTAATGGGGACGTAGGGCCGACAGGGGGTGTTCTTCAATCATTCAATTGGAGAATGGAGTGATTGCCCCCAACCTGTTCCTATCAGCGCGAATATAACAGTGAGCACCTGATTCCTGAAAGCCAATTTTTCCGATCAGTTTGTTGGACCCCGGTTCTCTCACTGACGAACAAGTTTTGCGAAATAATTGAAATCGTGTTAAATTATGGTATCAAAATAAGGGGTGGGTTATATGCAAAGAAAAGATCTTTTTGACCGGATCACCATTAATCCCGATGTGATGGTGGGCAAACCAACAATCAGGGGAATGAGAATTACCGTTGAACAGATACTGAAAGCCCTCGCGGGAGGCCTTACGGCAATGGAACTGCTTGACGATTACCCCGACCTTGAAGAAGAAGATATCAGAGTTGCCCTGCTATACGCATCCGAATTGGTTGGAGAAGAAAGGGTATTCTCCTTAAGCGGCATATAATCATAAGGAAAAAATGAAGTTTTTGATCGATATGGGGGTTGGCAAATCAATTGAAAAATGGTTTAAAACAAACGGATATGATGTAAAATCAGTTCGGGATATCGATGCCAGAGCAACTGATGTGGATATCCTGAAGTGGGCTACGTTGGAGGACCGCATGATTTTGACAATGGACAAGGATTTTGGGGAACTTGTCTATAACTGCGGCATGCATCATTCGGGAGTTCTTATTTTGAGGCTTGAGGATGCGACGGGAGACGAAAAAATTGAGCTTGTAAGCAGGATACTGTCAAATTTCTCAGACAAGATAAGGAATAAATTTTGCGTATTTCAGAATGGGAGACTGCGCATTAGAGAATAACAAACATAGTTTCCTTCCCCCCCCCATTAATCAGACAGGAATCAGGGATGTTTCTAACTATCCGAACTTACTCTCAAACCACGCCAAGATACTTTGGGAAAGACATGGTAGGTTTGGTTGACGATAACAAAACCTGAGAGAATTAAGGAGAGTCATTCGATGGAGGGAGTCGAAATGAAATGTACCAATATCCATCATGTGGGCATGTGGGTCGATAACATCGATGAAGCAATCTTTTTTTACACTGACATCATGGGATTTCGTCTGTTGACACGTGGTCCGCGCGGTAGTATCGGACCGGGGGAGCGGGCCCTCATTCATGCCGGTGATCAGCAGGTGCTGGAACTGCTGACTGAACCGAACGTCCTGCCGCGTCCCGATTTCCCTATTCACCCAATGGGCCATGTGGTTGGGGTCCCTCATATATGCTTGAGAGTAACAGATATACCAAGTTGGCGGCAGAAGCTTCAAGTACACGGATACACTGTTTCGGAGCAATTTCCCGAAACTGGTTTTACAGATACAGAATTGGGCTTGCTACGGTTAATTTATTTTGTAGGCCCGGGAGGAATAGGGTTTGAATTATTCGAATTTGAGGAGGAATATCCCCTGTCCTGCGGTGAGAACATATGTTCCACTACATGACGGATGCTTTCTATGGCCACGAGCCAATGGAATGCTCTTCAATATTGCAATTGACAATTTTTCTATCTGAAAGATATATGGAGTAACATGATGAGTGAACACGGCTACACAATAGATTTGTTTAAAGAGAGTGATGCTGCAGGCGTAGCGGAGCTTTTCAAAGATGTGTATGGAGATGGGTATCCTGTCAAAATAGTGTACCATCCCGAAGAGCTTGTGAAGGCTTTTCAAGCCGCCGAATACATTCCTGTTCTTGCCCGGACAGGGGACAACAGAATCGTTGGCTATACAGCATTATATCGCTCAGCGCCGCATAAAGGGCTTTATGAATCAGGACAGACACTGGTTTTGCCGGATTACCGAAAGACGCCTGTGGCCGGTTTGTTGTTCCGGCGTACAATGAAAATTGCCTCAAAGCTACCAGGCATAGACGCACTCTTTTGCGAAGCGGTTTGCAATCATACGCATGTACAAAGGGCGGCAATTATGTTTAAACATGTCGAAACGGCAATTGAGATTGACCTTATGCCGGGAGAAGCCTATGAAAGGGAAAAGAGTGCTTCCGGGCGGGTATCTGCTGTGGATATGTTTAAGACTTTTGTTCAGAAACCTCATGTTGTCTATGTCCCTGAAGTGTATGAAAATTTTTTCCCTTTTATCTATAACGGATTTGATGATAGCCGTACACTGATCGCATCGACGGCAGGTATCCCTTCATTTGGGCAAACGGAGATGACCACCCGGATATTCGACTTTGCGCAGTTGGCGCGGATAACTATGCATGAAATCGGCACGGACTTTGAGGCGCAATTTGACACAGCGGAAAAGCATGTAATGGACAAACATTGTACAATCATTCAGGTGATGCTTAAATCCTCATTGCCCTGTATCGGCGAGGCTATCAATGTCCTGAAAAAGAGAAGGTTCTTTCTCGGCGGTATCCTTCCTCAATGGTTCGGGGAAGATGGTTTTCTTATGCAAAAAGTCCTTGGGCGACCGAATTGGGAAGGGATTAACCTGTATACAGATAGAGCTATACAGATCCTGCGTTTCATCAAAGATGACTATCAGACATGATACCCGGACCGGGGTTCCATTATCACGTGATCGGGGGGTGCGAGCCCGGATGTAAAGTGAACACAGGAAGTGGCGATGGGATGTTGGTGAAATATTGACATTTGAGTGGCCTAAAGAGGAGCGTCTAATGAATTTACGCGATAATGCTTTATTCCGACAACAATGTTATGTAGGCGGCGCATGGATCGACGGTGATCATAGTAAGTTCTCGATGATAACCAATCCGGCGACCGGTGAGCGCTTGGGACAGGTTCCGCAACTGGGTGCAGAAGAGACCGACCGTGCGATTGTGGCGGCAGATGCGGCACTGCCCGGTTGGCGGGAGCTGACCGCGCAGGCACGGGCAGTTATTCTGCGGCGCTGGTTTAATCTGCTTATGGAGAGCCAGGAGGACCTGGCGACTCTGATAACCCTGGAACAGGGCAAGCCATTGGCTGAAGCGCGGGGTGAAATTGCTTACGCTGCAAGTTTTATTGAATGGTTTGCCGAGGAGGGCAAGCGGGCCTATGGCGAGGTGATTCCGCCTCATCAGACTGACAAGCGGTTGCTGGTGGTAAAAGAACCGGTGGGCGTGTGTGCCGCTATTACTCCCTGGAATTTTCCATCGGCAATGATCACCCGCAAGGTTGGGGCGGCGCTGGCGGCAGGTTGTACGATGGTGGTCAAGCCGGCCTCTCAAACTCCCTTTTCAGCGCTGGCGCTGGCGGTGATAGCGGAACGGGCGGGCTTGCCGGCGGGTGTGTTGAATATTGTGACCGGTCCGGCCCAGGCCATCGGCGATGCGATCCTCGATCACCCGATGGTGCGCAAACTCAGCTTTACGGGCTCCACCCGCATTGGCAAGTATTTAATGCAGCGCTGTGCCGGTACACTCAAGCGGCTGTCACTGGAGCTGGGTGGCAATGCACCCTTTATTGTGTTTGAAGACGCCGATCTTGAGGCGGCGGCGGCCGGGGCGCTGATTTCCAAGTATCGCAACAGCGGCCAGACCTGTGTCTGCACTAACCGTTTTCTGGTGCAGGACAGGATTTATGAAGAATTTGCAGCTCGGTTGACCGAGTTAGTGCAAACACAGATCAAGGTTGGCAACGGTCTGGAACCGGGCATTACACAGGGACCGCTGATTGACAAGGCGGCACTGGCGAAGGTTGAACAGCATGTGGCGGACGCCCTGGACAGGGGTGCCAAGGTGTTGACCGGCGGACGGCGACATGCCCTGGGCCGGACGTTTTATGAGCCAACGGTGTTGGCGAACGTGACGGCCGAGATGCTGGCCGCCAGGGAGGAGACATTTGGGCCGGTCGCCCCCCTGTTCCGATTCCGGGAAGACGAGGAGGCGGTGCAACTAGCCAATGCAACGGAGTTTGGACTGGCGGCGTATTTCTACAGCCGTGATGTGCGGCGGGTATTCCGGGTTGCTGAGGCACTGCAATACGGTATGGTCGGTGTCAATACCGGCCTGATTTCGACCGAGGTTGCCCCCTTCGGCGGAATCAAGGAATCCGGCTTTGGGCGGGAAGGCTCGAAGCATGGCATTGACGAGTATCTGAATGTTAAATACTTGTGTATTGGGCTTTAGAGGGAAAGCAGGGGGACTATTGGATTGTGCAGACAGTGGGGTCAAATTTTATTATTGACAATGTATATGGGCGGTAAGGTTTCTATCAAGAATAAAGATGTAATTTGTCGGGTTTGCAGTGGAGCTGTAGATATCTTCGCGTAAGGTTTCTATCAAGAATACAGATTTAACTGTTTGGGTAGTAAGGGTTGGTCAAACAAGATTACAAATCGCAGATAAATCCGGTTCCTGGTGAAGCTGCACGTTACGTCCTGATTTTACAGGAGGATAATGAATGGAAACAGGCTTGATAAGCATCTATGTTGGTGGCGTCCTGACATTGTTTCTGGCAATTTTTCACACACGCTTCTATAAGCTTTTTCAATGGGAAAAGGAATATCAGCACAATACTTTGTTGAATCGAAGGGTTTTCTATACCATCCATGTTGCGCTCTTTCTGCTCTTTTTTCTCTTTGCATTCATTTCTCTTGTCTATGCACGGGAACTCAGCAAAAGTGAAGGATTGGCCCTTGGAGTAAATATCAGTTTTTCGGCATTCTGGCTGTGGCGGGCTCTTTGGCAAATATACTATTTTCGGCCTTCAAAAGACAAAAGACCGGCTCCAATATGGTATGTGATGCTTCTCTCCTTTTTTAGCCTCTTTATTGCTTATCTCATTCCGGTTCTATTAAAGATGCTGCAATGAGCAGATGCTATCACAGTTGCTAAGGTGGAATTCACCTCATTCAATTGCAGAAATGGTAATTTTTTATATTTTAAGGACGGCGTCGTTGTTGTAATATACAAAATGTATCGAGTTGAATGTTGTCCGGACACAAGGAACAGAGGAGGAAATCAATGCAATCCATGAAGTCGCCTGTCTTGTCAGCAGCAGATCAGAAGTATGACGTTGATATTGTTATTGCCGGCGGTGGGCTAAGCGGGCTTTCAGCAGCACTCACGGCCGCTGAAAATGGTGTGAAAGCAATCGTTCTGGAAAAATTGCCCTTTGTCGGCGGCGCTGGTATTTTCCCCGAAGGTTCTCTTGGAATTGGCACCAGGTATCAGAAGGAAAAGGGGATTACGACAACAACTGATCAGGTTTTTGCAAAAGTAATGGAATTTCATCATTGGCGCTGCAACGCATCTGTAATTCGGACCCTTCTCAATGAGTCCGGGAAAACGATTGACTGGTTAACGGATCACGGAGTTGTAATCAAGAATATTCGAACAATGTTTCCGCCTGAAAAAAGCCTCCAGGTATGGCACATTTATGAAGGCCATGGCGCCCGGGTTGTTAAGGTAATGTCTGAAAGTATTAAAAAGAAGGGGGGCTTGATCCTCACCAGGACACCAGTAAAAGAATTACTGATCAATAATAAGGGGGTTGTGACTGGAGTAGTGGCTGAGAACGCTGAAGGTGAGACGGTAACTGTTAACGCAAAAGCTGTCATCATTGCAACTGGCGGTTTTGCCAGTAACAAGAGAATGTTGAAGAAATATGTGCCCGATGTCAGTACCCCGGGAATGGCAAAACTTATGTACCGTGGACCTGTTGTTGATGGCAGGAAAGGTGACGGAATTAATATGGCCTTAAGCGCCAATGCTGCGCTTGCCGGTATGGGAACTCTCGCAGGAAATAGCCCCTATCTTGACAATGAGCCGGCAATCAGACAATTCAGCGGACCGGATTACATGAAGCAGATGCGTTGTGCCTTAAGTCAGCCATTTCTCTGGGTTAACAAACATGGTGATCGTTTCTATAATGAATCATTTGGTTCAGTTTTCAGCGATGTCTACAACGCAATGACTTCAAACGGTGGTTTGATGTGGTCTATTTTTGACGGCAACATGCAAAAATTTATGGTTGAGAACGGGCCCCTCACTCCGTTTAACGCCATTGTTGTTCCAGGACAAAAAATGACGGCCCTTGATGAAGGTATTCAGAAGGGTATTGAATTAGGCTTTGCCTTTAAAGCCGATACCATTGAAGAATTAGCAAATAAAATACATATAAAACCTGAGAAATTGCGTGAAACAATTGAAAAGGTTAATCGCTACGCAGGCCAGAAGAATGATCCCGATTTTAGCCGCAAACCAGAGCATCTAATTAAATTTGATACCAGGAATGGCCCATACTACGCCCTGAAAGGTCTTCGTGCCTTCTTCCTGACACTGGGTGGAATTCAGATAAACACAAAGATGCAAGCCCTCAATGGTAATGGTGAAGTAATTCCGGGTCTATATGTAACCGGCCAGGATATGGGCGGTCTTTATGATAGCACCTATGACCTTCTCGCGGAAGGTTCAGCAAGCAGTTTTGCGCTCAGTTCCGGTCGCATTGCGGTAAGAGGCATTGTCCAAATAGACTTAGCTCGAACAAGTAAGGATGTTTAGCGTCAAGCCATATACTGTAAGGCTAATGGAGATGTTCTTCAATATTTCAATTGACGATTCCGTTCAGGAACTTTGGGAGCGTTCTTTACATATTTACTTTTCCGCACTATACTTTGTACAGAAGGTGTGCAATTGCATATGTATATAAATCGTATCAGAAAACTCAAAATATGTAGATTACTTCTTATCGCTGCTTTTTTTCTGCTCTGTGGATCTTTTCAGACAGATGCAGCGGATAACCGGTATACCACAAGACCCAATGCTGTATTCTGCAAAAGCCTCGCTGCAATGCACGCACTGCAAATAAGCTTGTCTCTACGGGATGGAAAGGCAGTTTCATTGCTGAACAGTGGAGAATGCGAAGTTGCCGGAGCAGGGATTGTCGTCTATGTAGTTCAGGAGGAAAAAGACATAGTCCGTGTGCAGTTGACAAGCTCAGGCAAGTACTTTTGGGTATCAAGAAAGGCATTGCGGTAGTCACGCAGAAACAATAATATAACCCTTACTTCAATATTGGGTAAAATGGAAGGATGAGGGGCCATTGATACGAACGACACAGGCAACAACGGCGGAAAGCATTGTGCAGCGACGCCATACAGCAAATTAGCTAAACTGGACCTTTTGCTGATGTCCGCGTTATTTTTAGATATTATTGACAGGATGCATATGAAAGGTGCATACTAATGCATATTACTTTTGAGGTGACCGTCCATGAGAACAACATTAAATATCGAAGACGCATTGATAGATAGTGCATCAAGACTGACCGGTATAAGAGAGAAAACCACCCTGGTGAAGCTTGGACTGGAGGCTTTGATTGCGAGGGAAAGCAGTAAGAGACTTGCAAAACTTGGCGGCACAGAGAGACAGTTGAAAAACATACCGCGTAAAAAAACCTTAGGGGGATAAAATTGGTCCTTGTGGACACTTCGGTATGGGTTTCGCACCTACGGGAAGGAAATGAGGAACTTGTATCGCTGCTGAACAACGGAGACGTGATGTGCCATCCTTTTATTATGGGCGAACTTGCCTGTGGAAATATTAAAAATAGAGCAGTAATACTCTCCCTTCTTCAGTTGCTCCCTATGGCGGTTCAAGTCGAAAACGAAGAAGTTTTGCAGTTCATAGAGGGTAATAGCCTTATGGGAAAGGGGTTAGGCTATGTGGATATACACTTGTCTGCCTCGGCAGTGTTATCGGGGGTCCCCATATGGACTTTGGACAAGAGTCTTGCCAAGATCGTTGAAAAGCTGAATATAGACTATTCAACATCTTGAGCAAACGGGCAGGGCATAGGACGGCCAATGGCGGAAGAGAATCAATACTATGACTGACAAGGACCAGCTCAATAAAACCGATTTCGACGAGAAGGCTGCCACATGGGACGAAGACCCCTTAAAAGTCAACCTGGCCAATGATGTGGCCGACGCAATGATAAAAGAGCTTCATCCTGCACCGGATATGGATGTCCTTGATTACGGCTGCGGCTCAGGGCTTGTCACGCTCAGGTTTCAACCCCTGGTTAAAAGCATTACCGGTATGGACAGCTCAAAAAAAATGCTGGAAGTACTTCAGACGAAGGTCGAGAAAAGGGATCTGCCGAACGTCTATACTCACCTTATAGACCTGGAACAAGGGACACAGGTTGAGGCACGATTCAATATAGTTGTAACGAGCATGACGCTGCACCATGTCCGGGAACCAGCCTCTTTCTTCGATCAATTATATGGTCTTCTGCTTCCCGGCGGACAGATTGCCGTCGCTGATCTCGACAAAGAAGACGGCGCTTTCCATCATGACAATAGGGGTGTGCTTCACTTCGGTTTTGAGCGTTCATACCTGAAGGATATTCTCGGGAAAGCCGGTTTCCATGAGATCCGCAGCACCACTGCTGCAACGACAACAAGGCCGGTCTCAGGAAAAGGTCCCCGGGACTTTACGGTGTTCCTGATTACCGGGAGGAAATAGTGTGGAACTCTATCTTTCCGTATACAGTGTTGTATTATTTTCCTGTGTTTTACTTCCAGAAACCGAAGAGTTCATAAGCATTCTTAAAGCCTATCAAATCCATGGCGTCGTTGTCCTGTAAGAGTTTTCCTATGGCTTCATAGTTTTTTAGTATGCCGGGCACACCGGGGAAATCTGAACCGAAAATGTATTTATGGCTGAATCTACGCATGGAAGGAAAATACCCCAAAAGGTTCTTTGGCGGAAGTCCCGATATGTCGATATAGACGTTTTTATAACTTTTCACCATAAATTCCGCAATCTGATACCAGAATCCCCTGCCTCCATGGCAGAGAATTATCTTCATATCGGGAAAATCGCTTATCACATCATCGAAGGTGTAAGGGTCGGCATATCTCATCTTTGCGCCCTTAAAAAGGGTTGTGCCAGCATGGAACATAACAGGCAAACCTTCTTTCTGGCATTTTTCGTATACAGGGTAAAGCTTCCTGTCATTTGCATAAAAAAGGCCGTGAATAGAGTGAATTTTCAAGCCTTTTGCCCCGTTCTTAAGTTGATTCTCGAACTCAAGCATAAGATCGGCATGATAATTAGGGTTCAGGTTTGCAATGGGAATAAACTCAGGATGGCACTTGTGTATCTCCAGCGCGCGCTCGAAAGGCATTACCCCGGCGGTAAGAGGCGAATATTCGGGAATCAGGATACCCCCGAAAACCCCTTCACGCTTTATAACGTCGCCGTACTCCTGCGGCAATTGCCTCTCGTTTTTATCAAATATTTCCGGTACATATGGGCCAGTATCCATCCATACCTCTTTTGCCCGGTCCGTCCATTCAAACCTGTGCCCTACGTGAATATGCACGTCGATGATCTTCATATTCTTTTCACCCCTATTTCCGACGCTTGTTTTACCTGGACCAATTCAACTGCCGCTTAGATCTGTCAGCATCTTGCCTGCCCGGAGCCCTCAAGATTACCGTATCCTTTGTTTCTATCATGAAGATATCCCGTATTGATCAACCCTTTATTTTGAAAACTTTGTTGTGCAATTCCATGTTGCTACCATTATAGCTACTATCGTACAATTTGCGCAATCATCATGTCAATATGACCACCCTCGGAAATGTCGTTGACCATGTTGACAAACTCATCACAGAATTTGAGGCCGTTCTTAGAAAGAGAAGGATCAGCTGGAAAAACATATATCGCTTGACGATCCGTGGTTCTAAGGCTACAATTATTTAAAGTGCACCTCGAAAAAATCTTAAGCTCATACCGTGAAGAAATGATCAAGAAATGGGTGCGCCTTCTCCGTGCGGAGGTAAGCGATCGTTACAGAAAAAGGCCTGAAGAGGAGCTCTTTGTTACCGTTTCCGCCGCCTGCGATGGCGACTATGCCGTTCTCGTAAACAACGATTACTCAAAGATAGATGAGCATATAGAATGGATTACGAGGGTCAGGCTCGATGGCGGGTTCTCTCTCTCGGAGGTGCAGAATGCATACGAGCTTTACAGAACGGCCCTGGTACCTGTTCTGGTCAAAGAATTAGAGGGTGAGAAGCTGCTTGATGCATTGGAAAGAATGAACGCCTGTCTTCTCTATACGATCAAGAAGTTCAGCAACTACTTCCAGTCCCTTCATGGAATGGAAATCAGAAACCACGCAGAAAACCTGGAACGCGAGGTGGAAAAACGCACGGGCGAACTTGCCGAGTCGGAATCGAAATACCGGGTCCTCGTTGAAGAGATAAACGACGGCTATTTTGTTGTCAACAGGAATGGGCGTATCGTATTTGCCAATCAGGAATTCTGCAACCTTTATGGGTATTCCCTTAAGGAAATGATTGGGAAAGCCATCACGGATCTTGTTGCTCCCAAATCGCTCCCGATCGTTCAGAGTTTTTATGAGAAAAGGATGGCGGGAAGGGTCTCGAAGGACCTCTACATTTTCCTCAGACGGCACAAGAGCGGCAGTGTGCTGCCCACTGAGAATAAAGTGAAGCGCATTCTCTATCAGGGTGAATATGCAGTCGCCGGCATATGCAGGGATATCACAGAGAGGATAGAAACAGAGAAACGGATACGTGAATCACAACGGTTGGCACACATCGGAAAACTGACCACCTCCCTTGCCCACGAAATACGTAACCCCCTGTCTTCAGTCAAGATGAACAGCCAGATCATTTTAAAGAACTCTGCCCTTGACGGCAACGACAAAAGGCGCATAGAAATTGTTGTCAGCGAAATATCCCGTCTCGAAGGGATCCTTAATGAAATGCTTGATTTCGCACGACCGGTGAAGCTCAAATTTGAGCCAGTGTCGATATGCCACGTCGTGGACTCATGTCTTGAAATTATGGATAGCAGGATCAAAGAGAAGAATATCACTGTAACCAGACGGTATGGGCAGCGTATTTCTCGAATCCTTGTTGATCAAGAGAAGATAGAACAAATGTTGATTAACGTCTTCTTGAATTCCATTGAAGTCCTGCCGTCTCAGGGTGGCAACATTGAGATTGTCACAAAACGACCCGGAAAGAACGGCAACCCGTTACGGATTGAGATCAGTGATGACGGACCTGGGATCAACGCAGGCGATCTTCCTTTCATATTTAACCCATTTTTTAGCAATAAAAAGCAGGGTACGGGCCTCGGGCTGTCGAATGTGAAGAAGATCATAGAGGCCCATGGAGGAAACGTCGATGTGATGGCCATAAAACCTCACGGGACGAGGGTCTGCCTTGCCATCCCCCACAAGGAGATGCCATGAAGACGAAGAGAATTCTTATCATCGATGATGAGCGGCCGCTTCTGGAGTCGTTGGAGATGTTTCTCACAGAGAAAGAGTATGCAGTAAGGTGTGCCACAACAGCCGAAGAAGGCATAAGGCAGTGTACTGCCTTTGATCCCCACGTCATAGTCCTCGATATTCGCCTTCCCGACATGAACGGACTCGATGTGCTTCAGGAACTGGTCCGCACAGGCAGAAGAAACATCATCATCATCACGGCTTTTCATGACATGGATACCACCATCAAGGCGGTCAAGTTCGGCGCTTTCGACTATATCCCTAAACCGATCGATGTGGAAGAGCTCGACAGTGCCATCGAAAAGGCGTTAAAAACCTCGGCCTCCGCACGGTCTAAAAGCACGGTCTCCCTTGACCCTACTTCAGCCTATATGGAAGGAAAAATCATCGGTAAAAGCAGAGGAATGAAAGATATCTTTAAGACAATAGGAGTACTTTCAGGGAACAGGGTCACTGTGCTCATCGAAGGAGAAACAGGCACAGGTAAGGAACTGATAGCGCAGGCAATTCATCATAATAGCCCCTGTAAAGAGCACCCCTTCCGTGCTATAAACTGTTCCACCATAGTGGGAAATCTCCTGGAAAGTGAGCTGTTCGGCCACGAGAAAGGGGCCTTCACTGGTGCATCCCATGCAAAGAGGGGTAAATTCGAGCTCGCCGGGCAGGGAACAATATTTCTTGACGAGATAGGCGAGATCCCCTTTGAACTCCAGTCGAAACTGCTCAGGTTCCTGCAGGAAAAAGAATTTGAGCGTCTTGGCGGCGAGAAAAAGATCAAATCGGATGCACGGGTCATTGCTGCAACGAATAAGGACCTGGAGCAGATGGTCGAGAAAGGCCTTTTCAGGGAAGACCTCTACTACAGGCTCAATGTGACTACGATCAAAGTCCCCCCTCTGAGACAGCGGAGACCGGATATACTGCTGCTCGTAGAGTATCTCCTTAAAAAGATCAATGGCGAAGTCAATAAAAATCTGCGCAGAGTTGAGGAATCGGCGCTCAAGCGGATGATGGAATACGAGTGGCCCGGCAATGTCAGAGAGCTTGAAAACGTCCTCACTCATGCAGCGATCAATACTCACGGTGATACAATCTTCGAAGAGCTGGTTGCACCCCTTCTGGGGAAAAGGCCTAATAACCACGTCAACCTCAAAGAGACGGCTGACATGGAGCAGAGTCTAAAAGACATAGAAAAAGACCACATAATAGCGGTGCTTAACCGCACACATTGGCATCTGGGGAAGGCCTGCACGCTTCTCGGGATTACACGTCCCACACTCCGGCATAAACTGAAAATGTACAACAAAGATATCGAAACCGTATGATACTAAGTCGCCTTCATGCACCCCCTTCATTTCATTCCATGTTTGAAATAATTGTTGATTGACTGAAAATAATTATCAATAAGTGAAAGAAATTCTTCCCTGTCACAGGTCACACAGCCTGTAACAATTCTGTAATTCAAAGTAATTTCGATTGGTTATGCTTTTCGGAATAGCTGGCACAACTATTGCTATCTTAAATCAAAGGTGCCCATGATAGGCCGGGAGGGCTTTGGGATTTAAAGTGGTTGGGCCATGAAGGCATTAAGAAGATTAAGAGGGCTTTATGGCAAAGGGTGTTTTGAAAGCAAGGAAGTAGCCTGAGAAGTTAAAAAAAGGGGGTATCCATGAGACGAGCACTAGTGTCATTGGCTGTTTTACTGTTTGTTTTCTTGTTTTTTTGTGTTGCATCACATTCCGCTGAACCGCCTATAGTGATTGGGGCGCCCTTGTCTACCGCGTTCCTTTACGGGTGGGACGCAGAGAGGGGAATAAAGCTCGCAGTTGAAGAGATCAATACCGGAGGCGGTGTGTCCATCGGCGGTAAGAAAAGGCCCTTCAAGGTGGAGGTCATCGATACGCGGGATTTGGAGCCCGGAGTACCCGTGAGTGAAGCGTTGATGGCGCTGGAAAAACTGATCCTCGAAAAAAAGGCGGATTTTATCGTCGGAGGACCTGTCCGTTCTGAAGCTGCCATGGCAGCCATGGATTTGTTGAGCAAACACAAAAAGGTGAGCATCCTTACCTCAGGGGTACTGACTCCTGCATATACCGCTAAAATAGCGGGAAATTATGAGAAATATAAATACTGCTTCAGAAATACCAGTCATGTAGGGGTCATGATGGGTGAACTGGTAATGCTCCTTGAAGACATGAAAAAATCCTTCGGCTTCAACAAAGCCTATATTATGGTTCAGGATGTGGCCCATGCACGCGCCGGTGGTGAGGCCATGAAAAAGGCCCTTACAGAGAAAGGATGGACGGTCATTGACATGAAGATATACCCCACCGGAACGGGCGATTACTCAGTGGGACTCCTTGACGCCGGTAGGAAAGGGGCCCAGATACTCTTCCTGTGGATGGACATGCCTGAATCAGCCATTCTCCTGAAGCAGTGGAGTGATATGAAGCTGAAATCTATCCCCATCGGCTTTGTAAATGCAGCAGAACAACCGGGGTTCTTCAAGGCCACAGAAGGCAAAGGGGAATATCTTATCGTGGACCTTGTAAACGGCGGGAATGCGCCGTCAAAGATCACTCCCTGGACCATGAAGTTCGTCGATGCCTATAAGAAAAAGTGGGGTCTTGAGCCTGAAGGTTATGGGACCTCATCAAGCTACATGGCTGTGTATCAATTGAAGGACGCTATTGAAAAGGCAAACAGCACCGATTCCAGCACCATCATTACTGCCCTCGAAAATGGCGATATTATGGGTGTATACGGGAGGATGCGGTTCGATAAGAAAACCCACCAGGTGATACCCTCTCTTGATCCGAAGGAAGGAGCGGTTACGGGGATCATCCAATGGCAGAAGGGCAAGAGGGTCCAGGTCTTTCCCCCCAAGGTATCCGACGGGAAGGTCCTGCTGCCTCCCTGGATGAAGTAACGTACGAGAGGAGGGGTCGTGGAAATTCTCATTTACGGTATAACCAACAGCATTATTCTTTCGCTCATGTCACTGGGATTTGCCCTTGTTTACAGTATAAGCAGAGTACCTAATTTTGCTCACGGTGCGCTCTACATCACTTCGGGTTATATCGTATGGCTGCTCATCAACAAGGCCGGTCTTCCCTATTTGCCTTCAGTGCTGCTGGGTCTGGCGGCTGCAAGCCTTATCGGCGCCCTCATGTATCGATTCATCATCATGCGCATACGGGGCATGGAGATCTCGGAAATCATCGGTACCTATGCCATAGGGCTTGCAATGATCGAAGGACTACGTTGGGGAGGATTGCGGGGCATGACATACACACTTCCCGCCTTTGTCTCCGGCTCCACCGAAATAGGGGGTGTTTCCATCGACTATCAGAGGATCATCATTATCATAACGGGGATACTGATCTTTATCCTCCTCTTTCTCTTCACCCGATACAATAGGATCGGCCTTGCCCTGCGCGGGATTGCACAGGATGAGCGGGCCGCCATGATGTTGGGAATTGATTCGGACATGACGGCCATCATCTCGCTGGCGATCGGTTCCGGTCTTGCGGGATTGGCTGCGGTACTTCTCCTGCCCCTTGGCAACATCGTGGTGGAGCAGGGCTATAATGTGCTCATATTCGCTGTGGCGGTCTGTGTTATAGGCGGTCTCGGCAGTTGGGGAGGGACTATTGTTGCCTCCTTTATCATCGGATTTGCCCAGATCCTGACGGAAAAATACATCTCTTCCCATTTTGTTATGGTCGTGGCGCTCCTTGCCATCGTTGTTACGCTGCTCATAAAGCCTTCCGGCATCTTCGGAAAGCAAAAACAGCTGGAAGAGAGGGTATAGCCATGGAGATGAAGAGAAAAGAGAGGATTGACCGGGGATTAAAGGTAAGAACGGAGGGTATTTACGCAATCTCGTCATTCAAAGAAATTGCCTATCTCATCGGACCGCGCCTGCTTCTCATCGGAGGTGTGATGCTTCTTCCCCTCATCTTCGAGGTCGCCCCTTATTGGAAAAGGGTCGTCAATTATATGTGTGTCTATGCCATCCTTGCTATTGCCTTTGATTTTCTGGCAAATTATGTAGGTCTTGTTTGCCTGGGAGGGGCGCTTTTTGTCGGTGTCGGTGGGTATCTTACGGCCATATTCAACACATACCTTTCGCTGCCCTTCTACCTGTCAATACCTTTTGCCACTGTGAGCGGCGCCTGTATATGCACGGTCATAATTCTGCCATGCCTACCGCTCAGGGGGGTCTACTTCGCGATCGTGACCCTCATGTATCCCATCCTTTTCTCACGGATCATCGAGGCCTTCAACATATTCGGCGGCACCAACGGCATATCCGGGATTGACAGCTTTCCCAACCAATATCTGGAACAGTACCTTATCATCATCGTCATGTTAGTTGTGCTCTTCGGAATGAGGAGGTTTGTAAATGAGGACGTTGGACTTGTGCTGCGGGGCATCAAGGACAATGACCAATCAGTAAGGGCTTCAGGCATAAATGTGACGCATATGAAGTGCATGGCTGTGTTTATCGCATCGCTCATGGGATGCTTTGCCGGCGCCTATATCTCCCATCTCTACATGTTCGCCGGTCTTTCGCTCTTTGCCCTCGATTTTTCGATTATCCCCATTGCCGCCGTTGTCATGGGGGGTGGGGGGACCCTCGTGGGTGCTGTGATAGGGTGTTTTATCCTCGTGCCTCTTTCGGAGGTACTGAGGGATTTTGGATCCTTCAGAATCGTCATTTATTCTGTGACCCTCACCGGTTTCATCGTTTTCAAGAGTGAGGGAATCATGGTCTACCTCCAGCGAAAATACCACCAATTCGAAAGGTGGGCGAAGATATGACAGGAGAAACACGGAAGAGACGAACGAAGACTGGGAACTGCACTCCCAAGCTCGTTCACGAGCGGGAAGAGGAGGAGGTGTCAATGACGCAATCTCAAATCTCAAATTTGAAATTTCAAATTGCTTCACCGGAAGTGAAGCCTGGAGGGGGTGACACGAGCCCCGGTAACAGCAAGGTGGGTGAAGATATGACAAGAAGAAGACGGGAGGATAGGTCAGTAAAGACACGGTGTGTTAGCCTCCAGTGCATTCTTGCGCGAGAAGGGGAGGCTCCGGTAGCTTTGCTGCCGGAGGGGGCGACACGAGCCCCGGGAACGATATGAGCGATACAGTTATTATTTCTGTAAAAGGCATAAGTAAGACCTTCGGAGGTCTCAAGGCCCTTATAGATGTGAGCTTCGATGTATTCCAGGGGGAGATCTACGGGATTATCGGTCCAAACGGTTCCGGAAAGACGACCCTGGTGAACTGCATCACGGGGTTTATCAGGCCCGACAAGGGTCATGTGCGTTTTCGCGACGAGGAAATCACCCAATGGCCGGTCCATAAAATTGCTGGGGTAGGTGTAACAAGGACCTTTCAGCTCATGAGACCTTATTATTCGCTGCCTGCCTTCAAGAACCTGATCATACCACTTTGGTCGCCGAGGGCAAAGAAGTATGGCGGTTGGCGCGGGGGCGGCAGACATGGCGACAGGGACACGGTAGCCATCGATATTCTTGAAGAGATAGGTTTCGAGAGAGAATCGAGGGTCCCTTACAAGCTTGCCGGAACTCTCCCTACAGGATACCAGAAGAGACTGGAACTGGCACGATGTATTGCCCTCCGGCCTGATGTTATCTTCTGTGATGAGGTGTTTTCGGGACTCAGTATGAGCGAGATCGCCGGCATGATCCCCCTTATTGAAAGGCTGAAGATGGATGGCGTGACCCTTGTTATGATTGAGCACAGGCTCCGCGAGCTTTTCCGGGTTGCCGACAGGATCATGGCACTCAACTTCGGCGAAAAGATCGCGGAGGGATACTACAAGGATGTCATTGAGGACAAACGGGTGAAAGAAGCCTATCTTGGGAGTGAAGAGGTGTAGACTATGCTTGAAGGACGAGAACTCATGGTGTTTTACGAAAACATGCTTGCCCTTAACAACGTGAGCATACAGTGCGGGGATGGGAAAATCATCGGTGTCTTCGGGTCCAACAGTGCGGGCAAGAGCACCCTCATGTACACCTTATCCGGTATTATCCTCGATATCAGAAAAAAGGAAGAAATGCGTGGCGGCGAGCGGATATCGTTGTTCGGTAATGTCCTCTTCAACGGAGAAGATATCTCAGAGGTTAAGCCTCATGTGCGCGCAAAGATGGGTATTGTCCTCTGTCCGGAGAGAAGGAGGATCTTTCCGGAAAGCTCTGTGCTCGAGAATTTGAAGATAGGCGCCTATTTGTCAACGAGGCAGGAGGCAAAAGATAACATCGAATATGTCCTTGACCTTTTTCCCAGGCTAAAAGACCACCTTAAGCGTCAGGGTGGCTTCTTAAGTGGCGGCGAACAGCAGATGCTCGCCATAGGCAGGGCACTCATGGCAAAGCCGAAGATGCTCCTTCTCGACGAGCCCCTTCTGGGCTTAAGCCCCGCGTATCAGGACATTGTCATTAACGGGACTAAAGCGATACGGGACTCAAAAGGTATTTCGATCATCGTGACGGAGCAATATGCAAGACCTATCATACCTATCATCGATTACGGATATATCCTGGAGAACGGTTCAAACGTCCTGTCGGGAACGAAGGAAGAACTGCTCGACAACCCTGATGTGAAATCAGCATACTTTGGAGTGTAAAGGAGCCTGGCAATGGAACCATACAAGGAAGAGTATACCTTCTCCCGTTTCGAAGAGATATGTGAGAAAGAGTCCGGAAATACCGCCCTTTATTATCTCGGGGAGAGGTTCAGCTACGGCAAGCTTAACATGCTCATTGACAGATTTGCCGCAGGGCTCGTGAAGATCGGAGTGCGGCCACAGGACCGTGTCATGCTTTATATCCCGAACTGCCCGCAGTGGATCATCGCCAACTTCGCTATCAACAAGATCGGGGCGGTCATGGTACCTGTTTCGCCCATCTATACGGCCTTCGAGATAGGCTATATGATAGAGGATGCGGATATAAAAACGGTAATCTGTCTCGATACAAATTTTGTCTATATCCGGGAGGTGATGAAGAAAACGCGCCTCGAAAGGATCATCATTACCAACCTCGTCGAACTCATCCCGGTTTGGAAACAGGTCGTGGGTCACCTTTTCAATAAGATACCCACGGGCAAAACGGAAAAGGGCAAGGAGATATTCTCCTTTTGGAAGCTTATCAGGGACAATTGGCCGAAGCCGCCGAAGGTCGAGATTGATCCCTGGAACGATCTTGCATACATCATGTATACCGGCGGTACGACGGGTTTTCCCAAAGGTGTCCCCGGAAACCATATGGGGGAAGTTTCTTACATCAGGGACATTATGGATGATGTTATCGACGGCCACATGCAGGAAAGCAAAGAAGTGGTCCTTATGGTAAATCCACTCTTCCACATTATGGCAAAAGGTTTTACCATTGGTTTCGGCTTCAATTTCGGAAACACGGTAATTCTCCTGCCTTCTCCGGAAGTCGATGCCACCCTGAAGGCCATCGAACGTTACAAGGTTGGCTGGATGCTCGGCGTCCCGGCCCTCTACAGGATGATGCTGGAGAATGACCGTATAGACCAGTATGATCTGAGTTCACTGAAGTACTGCTATTGCGGTGGTGATGTACTCCCTGGGGAGGTATACAAGACATGGAAGGAAAAATACGGCATACCAATGTACCAGGTGTACGGATCAACGGAGGTGGGACATATAACGTACAGTCTTCTTGATAGGGAACCGAAGGCGACGGTGGTGGGCTCGCCGCTGAAATCGCGAAAGGTGATCCTTGCGGATCAGGAGACCCTGGCGCCGGTGCCTCAAGGGGAAGTGGGCGAGCTCATGGTGACATCGCCTTATACTCTCAAAAGCTACTGGAAGAAACCCGAAGAGACAGAGCGTTCCTTTATCCAGATGAACGGGGATATCTACTATCGAATGGGCGATTTTATGAAGATGAACGTCGACGGAGAACTTGAATTCATGGAGAGAACGGCTGATACCATCAAATACAAGGCTTATCGAATATCCGCTTCAGAGATCGAGGCCGCGCTTCAGGACCACCCCACGGTCATCGGGGCATGTTGCATCGGTATTCCTGACCCGAGGGTTGGAGAGCGTATCAAAGCAATTGTTGTCCTGAAAGAAGATGCTAAAGGTGTGGGAAGCAGTGACCTCATCAAGTGGTGTAGAGACCGGCTTGCTCCCTATAAAATCCCGCACTATATAGAGTTCCGCGATATGCTGCCCAAATCAAAGGTGGGCAAACTCCTGCGGCGGGAGATACGGGACGAGGAGAAACGAAAGCTCCAGAAGGAAAAGAAGCGGGCCACATAGAAACAGTGAGTCTCCCAGGGACGTGGTGGGTACCCTCATTTAAAAATGAGGTTCCGAATTGCAAAGCCTGCAAGTATATTTTAACTATGCTTAAATACGGTTTTTAAGGGCTTTTTTATCTCCCCAAAACTTCTTCAATAATCTTGTTTCTAAGGCTCCTCGTTGACTCCCGATGTACCACTGAGTAGTTCCTTGATGGCTGCTTTACTTACCTCAAAGAATAATAAGTAGTTCACCGGGGAGTAAAAAGTGGTCTCAGGGGTAAGATTATTGAGGATATGATATATTGTGGAAATGAGACCCAGTTTTTCAGTATTTAGCCTTGATTTTTATTGCTTTTTTCTAACCGTTATAGGATATTTGAAAAATCAGTATATTGGCAGATGACTTGTTAAGCTGGAATTTACAAGGAGATCACACGATGAAAGTAATCGCAATTAATGGAAGTCCACGCACAGGTGGGAACACAGAATATTTGCTAACAAAAGTGCTTGAGCCTATTAGCGAAGCAGGTATAGAAACGGAGCTGGTCCAGATTGGCGGCAAACAAGTGCATGGCTGCACGGCCTGTAACAAGTGCATGGAAAACAAGGATGCAAGATGTGTAATTAAGACGGATATAGTGAATGAATGCATTGGTAAAATGATTGAATCCGATGCGATTATCTTAGGTTCACCAACATACTTTGCCGGCATGACATCAGAAATGAAAGCGTTAATAGACCGTGCAGGATTTGTTGCTTTTGCTAATGACCGCCTTTTCTCTCGTAAAATTGGCGCGGCAGTGGTGGTTAACAGACGAGGTGGAGCAACTAATGTTATGGATTCAATCAATCATATGTTTTTAATGTCCAAAATGATTGTACCAGGATCTACGTACTGGAATTTTGGCATTGGGCTGGAAAAGGGGGATGTTGAGAAAGATGCTGAAGCTCTTGAAAACATGAAAGATTTGGGCGAAACAATCGCATGGTTGGTCAGAAGCTTAAAGGCCTAACTTGGTTTATTTCATTAAAATAAAAAAATAAATAGGAAATAGGGTGAAATTTGGCAAAGCACTCCCATTGTTTTGTAGAAACCTTTGGTGGTATTGTGGCGTATGGTCTGGACAGGCAATCCGACGAGAATACCGTACAACTGTATTTACAGAAATTTTCGGATGACCATTTGATGCAAACAATGCTGAAGCGAATGACTGATGACGATTTAACTGAGGTATTTGATGTGACAAGCAAAATGCTGAAAAAATATCTGTCAGAATCTGAATACCATCAATTGTTTCTCAAAGAGGAAGAACGATGAAGATCGAGGACGTGATTGAGAGGGTACCAGTGCGACAGACTATCGTGGAATGCGGCAATCCGAAGATGAGAAGAAAAGTGTAACTCATGTACCCGGACCATACCTGTGGGCAAAGCAACAAATCGGTGCAGCGAATCAAAAAAATAGGCTCTCGCTGCAACCCAGTGTTATCCATGAAGGAGAAAAAAAGATGAATATTGGTGTCGTAACAATTCTTGCTGTTTCTTTTCTGATGGCTGCCATGGCTTTTGCCAAGGACATGAGCATCACCGTAGATGGTAAACCGGTGAAATTGCAGAGCGCGTCCATAAACCACGAGGTAAAGGAGAGTGACAAAGGCAATGGGAGCCAGGTGAGCGCCATGGCCTGTTCCTTCCTGTTCTATAGCCTCCTTGCCAAAGGCGATATCCAGGGGGCTGCAAAACTGTCCGTTGATCCGGCAAAGACCATTGAGAAATGGACCAAGTACCAGGACAGAGCCGGAGCGGATCTCTTCAAGAAGAACATGGCGGACTACTTTACGTCCGGGAATGTAATTGTGGCTGAACTCGTTTTAGCCGACGACACAATGCTCGTTGTCAAGACAGAGGACTACACGGCAGGGCAGTTCTACCAAAAGCGGGAAAGTAAATACCTCATCGCTGAGGCCCCTAACTCTGAAACGGCAAGGACACTCGGTAAAGTACTGACCATGATCCAGGAAGGAAAGATCAAATTATAAAATCTTGAGCATTCGCAAGGGAGGCGCACTATGATGGGGCAACTGTTCAAATTCTTCCTGTCTTTTTTGGGAATCATGGCCGCTGGTCCTCTCCTGTTCCTCCTGGCAAACTTTATCTGGCGGGAACAGATCGACCGGTTCTTCCAGAGCCATTCAATCGCTATCAGCGCGATCATCGCTCTCTATGTGTTCTTCGTATCGTGGATGTTCTTCCAGCTCCAGGACATTTTCATGGTCTTTCCGCCCAAACCGGGGACTGTACCGGTATCGAAACAGGAGTTGTTTTCCCGTCTGGAACAGGCCTTCGGCAAGCCGGTTAACGGCAACGTGCTTTTCGACTTCATGAAATCCGACGATAAAGCCGTTATTACCTGGTCTTCGTCCGTTTCCTATTTCCAAGGGACCAGCGGCGGTGTTTCGGGTATGAAAAGGGTCATCGTTCTCACCCCCGACGAAGGACGGCATGACGTATTCTTCATCATGAAAAATAAAGACTGGCACTGGAATCTATCACGGAACTTCACCGAATTCTCGCTCACCTATAATGTGGAGCTGGCTGCTGAGTTCCGAACCGAGGCATATCCGTCCATTGAGTTTGGGGAACACGGACTCAGGGTCGACATCAAAAAACTTACCTACAACTCTGATGAGCTATGGCAGCCGATTCAATCGGTCGTGCTTTCATCAGGATGGGGGCTCCGTGGTGGTCTGCTTCCTTATTTCTATCAAAGGATAACTTTGTGCACAACATTAGCCCTCCTGATATTTCTGCTGCTTTCCGGTATCATGGTGGGTTTGAAGAAGCCGGCGGCTGCAACAACAAGGAGCGGTAAGACGCCCTCTTCCGACACCTCCCAATGGAAGCAGCCCGATAGGAACGAAATCGAGGTACAGTTTCAAAAGGCCGCTGCAAACATGTCAACACCACAAATCCGCGGGATGATAGAAACACACATGCGGATACCGGCCCAGTATCTCAAGGGAGATCAGGCTGTGGTGTTTTCAGTGTATTCCAAGGCTTATCTGGCAAGGTCGGATAAGGACAATGCCTTTGCTGCGGTTCTCAGGAAGTTTGCGGAAGAACATCATCTGTAAGAAATATAAGTACGTTCTCAAGTCATTAAGGCAGTAATTGAGGGCTGTCCCTCCCAGCTCCTGGACCTGTTTGTGCCGTTCGTGACGACTCCATTTCTATGGCAAGCCACAGTCCCATGGTGCGCAGAAGGATATAGAGGTTTTCTTTTTTTGAAATACTGTTGTCAAGAAACTTGACGAAACCCAGATATAGACTATAATGGAAGTATATAGGCGCTACCGATGAGAAAAGCAAATAGGATTGTACAATCGATAACGAAGAATATTAACCGTCAATTCTAAAGGGAGGTAATATATGGCTAAAAAGACGGTAAAAACATCAAAAAAATTGCCTCAGGACAACACGGCAAAAGCCTTTACAGCAGCGCTTGAAAACATGGAAAAATTTGCAAGAGAACATATTGAAAACTCACGAAACCCATTGACGGCAGGAAAAAAGCTTCTGGCAGAGATACAAGCTACTGTTGGAAGAATTGAGAATGAAATCGGCGCGGATTCAATCGCTATGACAGAGGCAGGCTACTCCTCAGACGGTGTTGTCGGCGTAGGAGTAGGAGTTTTTTAAGCTGTTGCTGTTTGCAATATTTGCAGAAACCTTTGAACCGCTCTTTTCTTAGATACAGGGTCGGCGGATCATCCGTTGATTTAAACTCAAAATTTACACTGTAAAAAGGAGACTGTATGCCTCTTGCCTTCCAGTCATTGAGCCACGGTGAAATTTCCTTTGGTTTTTTTAATATTGAGAGTGATATGCTTCTCCTCAACCAGTATTTTTTCTTTGCAAGCGATTTCTGCAGTAACATTTCGCAGCTTGCTTCTTCAGAGCCAAATCCAAATGAGAGCGTAGAGACGGAATGGGATGTTTACGGCCTCAGAGTAAATGATATTGGTAACCTTATGGGTGCCATTCAGGGTATCGATTTAAGAGGTTTTATCGGCGAGACATACCGGTTTTTCCCTTTTCCGAAGGAAACAGCGGCTTTTAAGCAAAGTCCCGAAGGGTACAAAACAAGAGAAATTATTGAGAATATTGTGCGCACGTATACCGGGTCATCGAGAATACCCGTTATAATAGAGATGTCGGACAATGCAGTTGCTATCGGAGAATACATTTTTAGTATGCACTGGTTTCATGAGCTTTTACGATATGTCTGGATGGGCGGCTATCCCCGATGGAAGGACGGGATACGTCCCCAATATGTACTTGATATGAAAGAAGTGGTTGAAAAGTCAGGGTACCCCTTATTTGGGTTCAAGCTCGAAAAGTAATTATTCCATTTCTAAATCAAGGCGCTATCTTTGTTGGCAGCGTCGTCGTAAATCCTCACGTACTGGTGTACGCTCCGGTTTCCTCCTCCTTGCCGCCTCAATA
>PNOF01000029.1 GCA_013824645.1 Syntrophus sp. (in: bacteria)
AGAGCTTACTTGCCTTCAGCAGACAGCAGTCCGTTACCCTTGTACCCCTTAATATAAACAACACCATCAAAACGGCAAAGAAATTACTGAGGAGACTCCTCACCGAGGATATTGAGTTCCACACGTCCCTGCATGGTGATGATATGATCGTTATGGCCGATAAATCGCAGATGGACCAGATACTCTTTAACCTCGTTACCAATGCGAGAGATGCCATGCCGCAGGGAGGAGCACTCACCATAGAGACAGCGATCGCCACTATAGACGCTGCCTTCATCAAATTCCACGGTTTTGGAGAACCCGGGGAATTTGTACAGATAAACATCTCCGATACGGGAACAGGTATGGATGAGACAACACGGCAGAAGATCTTCGATCCCTTCTTCACCACAAAAGAAGTCGGGAAAGGCACGGGTTTAGGTCTTGCTACCATCTATGGTATCGTCAAGCAGCATAACGGATACATTACCGTAGAGAGTACCCTCAACCAGGGTAGCACCTTTCATATCTATCTCCCTAAAGTAACGACGACGGTTGATGAAAAAGAGGATATCATAACCCCCGTCACCGGAGGAAAAGAGACGATCCTTATTGCCGAAGACAATGAAGGGGTGAGACACTTTATGCGGGAAGCGCTTCAGGAACATGGCTATACCGTAAGAGAAGCAACAGACGGTGAAGATGCCGTAGAGAGATTTAAAGAACACCGGGACATAGACCTTATTATTATCGACTCTGTGATGCCGAAAAAGAACGGACGGGAGGCCTATGAGGAGATACACAGCATAGACCCTTATATTAAAGTACTCTTTACCAGCGGGTATACAAAAGATATTGTCCTTGATAAAGGGATTGAGGAGAAGGAATTCGACTTCATTGGAAAACCAACGTCACTCAATAAGCTTCTTCAAAAGGTGAGAGAGATACTGGACAGGTAGGGAGTGGGCTGTATCCATCGAAGCGCTGTATTGGTATAAGATACATCAGTAAAACAGGACCGTGAATCCCTCTCCTTTAAGCGGTAACAAATACTTTTAAAATGCATTATGTCATTTGTTCGCAGGTGGTACCGGTCCTATGCAAGAGCATGTTTTTGATAGCGATTTCCTTTTTCAAACCAAATCTGCTATATCAATGAGCGTGATATGAAGAAATATTTTATACGTACAACTGGTTGTAAAGCAAATCAATGGGATTCTTACGTGGTCTCCGATGTCATGAAAGCGGGCGGTCTCACAGTGAGTTCCCTAAAAGATGCCGATGTCATTGTCATCAATGCCTGCACCTTGACAGATGGCGCTGAACGGGATATCAGGCGTTTTATCAGCCTGAGCCGAAGGGAGAATGAAAAGGCGATTCTTGTCCTTACCGGCTGTCATGGACAGGTCTATCCCGAACGTGCCTTTGGGGCTGACCTTGTACTGGGCCAGGGTGAAAAGTTTCGCATCACGGAGTTTCTTGAGAAAAGGGGTACTTTCAGATCGGAAGAGAGAGTCTGTTTAATAGAAGAGGTTACCGTTGACAGTCTGCCTGCCGGCAAGACCCGTTTTTTTCTGAAGATTCAGGATGGCTGTGATAATTTTTGCAGCTACTGCATTGTGCCTTATGCGCGGGGTAACCCGAAAAGCAGACCGGTCGGGGAAATCCTGAAGATCATGAAAACCTTGAAGGAAAAGGGTGTCAAGGAGGTTGTTCTCACAGGGATTGAAATATCAGCATACCGGGACCCTGCTACAGACATGGATCTCACAGCATTGCTGAAAACACTTGCAAAGACTGAGACGCCTTCCAGAATCAGGATAAGTTCCATAGACCCTTTATTCATAGATGATGAATTCCTGGAAGTCATGGCCGAGTCGGAGAAGATTATGAAAAGCCTCCACATACCCCTGCAGAGCGCCTCCGATGAGGTCCTTAAGGAGATGGGCAGACACTATACACAGGGCTTCATGAGAGACCTTATTGAAAAAATCCGGAGAAGGATTCCTCATATCGGTATCGGCCTTGATGTTATAGTGGGATTTCCCGGTGAGGATCAAGAGCGGTTCAGAGAAACAGTGAGGTTTCTCGAATCCACAGATGTCTATTATTTTCACGTCTTTCCCTTTTCGCCGCGAACCGGTACCAGGGCAGCCGATATGAAGGGCACGAGCACCGAGAGGGAAAAAAAAGAAAGGGGCCGTCTCTTAAGAGAGCTTGACAGGCTCAAAAGGGAGATGTTTTATCGCCGCTTTATGGGCGAAGAAGCATGGATTATCCCTGAAGGGAAGGTCTACAAGGGAAAATACATGAGGGGCTATACGGATAATTACCTCCCGGTCTATCTTCCCTGTGAGAAAAAACTTGAAAATTCTCTTCTCAAGATTACAATAGAAGGTATAGAGGATGGGTTGCTCATTGGTAAGAAGAAATAACCAATCGGTTTCCGGACGGAAACTAGTTATTATCCTTGTTGGAGGTCTATAATTATGTTTGAAAATCCTTTGTTATATGTTGCTTACGCGGTCGATAAACTGCTCACCATCTATTTCTGGATTATCTTTGTGAGGGCCCTTCTTTCATGGGTGCAGCCCGATCCAAACAATCCCCTGGTTCGGATGGTCTGCAAACTTGTTGACCCTGTAACGGAGCGCATTTCGAGGATATTTCCCACTAAGGTTGGTATGGTAGACTTGGCCCCTTTCGTGCTCATGCTCACCATCATGCTTCTCCAGGCAGTCCTTACGTGGTTTATTCTTGGAGCGGGCACGGGAATCGGCTGACACAAGGCGGTGATCTCTAAGTGAATGTGGAAATAAAGGTTATTACCAACGCGAAAAAAAGAGCAATCATGGCTGCGGGGCCGGGTTTGAAAGTAAAGCTGGTCTCTCTTCCGAAAGATGGCCGTGCAAATGAGGAACTTATTGAGTATCTTTCAGAGATTTTCCATGCAAGAAAGTCGGATATTAAAATTATACGGGGTGAAAAGGAGAGGAAGAAAGTCCTCGCTATACCCGTTGATGATGTGACCTTCAGGGCTCTTTTGAATGAAAAGGTAAAGGTTACAACGGGTTAATTTACTTGACAAGCAAATATTAAACTCATTATATTATCACACTCAAAAGAGGGTACCATTTTGGTTATCAGACTGTCTGAAATAGAAGATACGTTCGTAGTAAAGGGCAGTATGGAGGCTTCTCAGTTTATGGATGTAGAAAATAGGGAGTTTCATATCATAACACCGGTTAACTATGTGCTGACGGCGAGAAAGTTCGACAACCTTGTGACCCTTACAGGCCGGGTTACCCTTGAGGCTTCCTTTACGTGCGGAATATGTCTGGAAGAGTTCTCACAATCGGTTGATGTAGATATGGATATCAGGCTTACCCCCAAAGCGGAAATCCCTCAGGTGCCGGAATTGGAACTGGGAGATGAAGACATGGATGTCTATTGTTATGATGGTGATGAAATCGACCTTGATCCTTTTATCTATGAGGAAGTCCTCCTCAATATGCCTCTGAGACCCATCTGCAAGGATGACTGTCAGGGGCTCTGCGCCATATGCGGCAAAAATAAAAACCTTGAAATATGCGATTGTCATGATACATCTCGAACCCTTCTCGGGGAAAAATTAAAATCTTTTTTAGATTAATAAGGAGTACAAAATGGCTGTTCCGAAGAGAAAAACTTCAAAAACAAGACGTGACAAAAGACGTACCCATTATAAGGCCACGCCGGTAAGCGTTGTCCTCTGCCCTAACTGCAAAGAACCGAAACAGCCACACATCGTATGTCCCAAGTGTGGTATGTATAACGGGAAAAAGTATTTAGAGGTCGAGGAAGCATAAAGGGATGATACGGATCGCGGTAGACGGGATGGGGGGAGATTTTGCGCCTAAAACTATTGTAAAAGGTGCAGAATCTGCGGCAAATGAAGGTGTTGCCGAGATAGTCCTCGTAGGCGATGAAACCCTGATGAAGCCCTTTATCCATAATACCAAAGGGCTGGAAATTATCCATACGCCGGTCTATGTGGAAATGGACGAATCCCCTTCTACAGCTTTGCGGAAAAAGAAGGATTCTTCCATTAACAAGGCCTTTGAACTGCATAAAAGCGGTTATGTCCAGGCCGTTGTTTCCGCAGGCAATTCTGGTGCTACCATGGCCTTTGCCACCATTACCTTAGGCAGGATTGCCGGTGTTGACAGGCCGGCTATTGCTGTGCTCCATCCCACCGAAAGCGATCGGCTGTCGATCCTGCTCGATGGCGGCGGTACGGTGGATTGTAAGCCGACGCATTTTGCCCAGTTTGCCCTCATGGGAGAAGCCTTTGCCCGGTTAGTACAGGGAATTGATGCCCCCAGGGTTGGTGTTCTCACTAATGGCGAAGAAGAGACAAAAGGGAATGAGCTGACACGGGATTCACACGCGCTCATTAAGGGCCTTGGTATCAATTACATCGGCTATGTGGAAGGTGGCGATGTAACAAGCGGAAAGGCCGATGTAGTGGTAACCGATGGTTTTGTGGGAAATATTGCCCTGAAAGTCAGTGAAGGTTTGGCTGAATTTTTTTTCAATTATTTTAAAGAGCATATTGAGAAAAGTTTTAAGGCTAAGCTCGGTTATCTCTTGCTGAAAGATGTATTTAAATCGCTTAAGAAAAAGACTGACTATGCAGAGACAGGCGGGGCTCCGCTTCTTGGAGTTGATGGTGTCTGCATTATCTGTCACGGGAAATCGAATGAAAAAGCTATACATAACGCGATATTACTTGCGAAAAAGTTTGTAGAGAAAAATCTGAACGAATCAATTCAAGAGGCCATGCGAGGCTATCAAGCACTTCAGAAGACAAAGGAGAGATAGGAAATGGATTATTTTTTAACTGAAGACCAGAAGAGTATTCAAAAAATAGCACGAAAGATTGCTGAAGAAAAAATAGTGCCAGTAAGGGCGGAACTTGATGAAACCGGTGAATTCCCCTGGTCTATCATGAAAAACTGCGCAGAGACTGGTCTTTTTGGGGCAAGCATTCCCGAGGAGTATGGTGGTCTGGGCGGAGGGTCTTTTGAGAATTGTATCGTTGTAGAGGAATTGAGCAAGGCCTGTCTTGGTGTATCGGTAACCTATGCCGCGTCGCTTCTCGGCGCCTATCCGATTTTACTCGGTGGTTCTGAAGAACAGAAGAAAAAATATCTTTCCCAGATTGCAAGCGGAGAGAAACTCGGCGCCTTTGGCCTTACGGAAGCGAATGCCGGAAGCGATGCCCAGGGCATTAGAACAGAGGCAAAAAAGGTTGGTGACGAATATATCTTGAATGGCACAAAGCAGTGGATAACGAATGGTGGTGAAGCGGACATTTACTCCGTTGTGGCCATGACGAACAGATCGAGAGGGGGGAGGGGAGCAACAGCATTTATCCTCGAAAAGGGGATGGAAGGTTTTACCTTTGGGAAAAAGGAGAATAAGCTTGGCATCAGGGCTTCTGCCACAAGAGAGCTTGTATTTCAGGATTGCAAAGTTCCGAAAGAAAATGTTATAGGTAAGGAGGGTATGGGGTTCATCCTTGCTATGAGGACCTTTGATAAAACACGTCCCGGCATTGGCGCTCAGGCTGTGGGTATTGCCCATGGCGCTCTGGATGCAGCGGTACACTATGCAAAAGAGAGGGAGCAGTTTGACAGGAAGATCAGCAGTTTCCAGGCAATCCAGCATATGCTTGCAGACATGGCAACGCAGGTTGAAGCTGCCCGCGCTCTCGTTTACGCAGTGGCCCGTTTCATCGACAGCAACCCCAAGGATTTTTCCAAGGTATCAGCAATGAGTAAGGTTTTCCCCAGTGACGTGGCCATGAAGGTTGTCGTCGATGCCTTGCAGGTTTTTGGCGGATACGGATATATGAAGGAATATCCCATAGAAAAGATGATGCGCGATGCAAAGATACTCCAGATCTACGAAGGTACGAACCAGATCCAGAGAAATGTTATTGCCCTCGGGCTTATCAAAGAGGCTGCTTCCAGAAAGAAATAGTATTTGAAAGAGAAAAAGAGGACTACATTAAGGGTATTTTAGATTTGCTTTATCAGGGAAGAGGAAGATAGATGAAAAAGGTTGGTATAGTTTTTCCCGGACAGGGCGCTCAGTATGTCGGTATGGGGAAAAAACTTTACGATAGTTTCGATTTTGTGAAGGAATATTTTGCCAGGGCCGATAAAGTCCTTGGTTTTTCCATAACTGACCTCTGTTTTAGCGGTCCCGACGATGAATTGCGACAGACGTATAATACTCAGCCGTCGCTTCTTCTTGTCAGCTATGCGGTATGGCAGGTGATTAAGAACGAGACCGGTCTTAAACCCTATCTTGTGGCCGGCCATAGTCTTGGTGAGTATACGGCGCTGCTTGCAAGTGGTTATTTTACCTTTGAAGATGCCCTTATCATTACGAGAAAACGGGGCCTCCTCATGGAAGAGGCATGCCCGCAAGGAAAAGGCGGTATGGCAGCCCTCATTGGGGCCGATATGACAAAAGTCGGGCCCCTTCTCAAAGAAATATCACATGATGATTATGTTGTTGTACCGGCAAATCTCAATTCATCCGAGCAGGTTGTCTTGTCTGGTGACACGGAGGCGTTGAAAGAGGCTGTTGAGAAACTCAAAGGCGCCTACAAGAAGGCCGTATTCCTCAATGTTTCCGGTCCCTTTCACAGTCCCCTCATGACAGATGCGGCTGAGAAGCTTAAGAGTGAACTCTCGAAATTTACCTGCAACGACATGGAAGTTCCCGTTGTATTTAATGTGGATGCGACACCGTGTGGAGATAAACATGCCGTACAGGACAAACTCTATAAACAGATGTTCTCGCCCGTTCAATGGGAAATGTCAGTGAAGAAGATGGCTGAGCAGGGTGTGGAACTTTTTATTGAGGTTGGCCCCCAGAAGGTTCTTACGAACCTCATTAAGAGAATTGTCCCCGGCATTCCCTGCTATAATGTGGAATCACCGGAAGAGATCGAAGCGATAAAGGGGCTCATTGTATGAACGAAAAAGTGACCATCGTAACGGGAGGTGCCCAGGGGATTGGCAGAACTATTGCAGGTTTCCTCGCTGAAAAGGGCAGCAATATTGCTATATTCGATATTATCGATGGCGCGGAAGCGGTTTCGGATATCCGGGCAAAAGGAAGAAAGTGTGAGTTCTATCAGGTCAATGTTGTCGATACAACGATGGTCAAAAATGCCGTTGACCAGGTCGTAAAAGACTTTGGAAAGATCGATAATCTTGTCAATAACGCAGGCATTACCAGAGACAACCTGCTTCTCAGGATAAAAGAAGAGGACTGGGATGTGGTCCTTGACGTGAATCTTAAAAGTGTTTTTAATTGTACGAAGGCTGTCGTAAAATATATGCTCAGGACAGGCGGAAGTATCGTCAATATTTCCTCTGTTGTGGGGGTGATGGGGAACGCCGGTCAGGCAAACTACTCGGCAAGTAAAGCCGGTATGATCGGTTTTACAAAGAGTGTGGCAAAGGAGTACGCAGAAAGGGGTATACGGGTTAATGCAGTCGCCCCCGGTTTCATCAGGACAAAAATGACCGACGCGCTGGATGAGAAAACAAAAGAAGAAATGTTTAAGGCAATTCCATTGAAACGGCTCGGTGAATCTGACGATGTTGCTTATGTGGTATATTTTCTTCTTTCACAATATGGAAGCTACATAACGGGGGAGGTGATAAACGTTAACGGCGGTTTACACATGTAATAGAGAAATGGATGCAAAGCATTTTTTAATAAAACAGGAGGTGGCTTAATGTCAGCAGTAACTGAAAAAGTAAAAAAGATGATTGTGGATCAACTTGGGGTAAGCGAATCGGAAGTATTTCCGGAAGCGAAGTTTGTCGATGACCTTGGGGCGGATTCTCTTGATATCGTAGAACTTATTATGGCATTGGAAGATGAGTATAGTATTGAGATTCCCGACGAAGACGCAGAGAAAATGGAAACCGTCGGCGATGCAATTAATTATATTGAAGGTCGTCTGGCCAGCAAATAATAGAGAAAGAGGTGGAACTTGAAACGAAGGGTAGTTGTGACCGGTGTTGGACTTGTTACGCCGCTCGGTGTAGGCATAGACAACGTATGGCAGAGAATCCTGAAAGGTGAATCCGGGATAGCACCGATTACGCGGTTTGATACAACGAGACATGATACAAAATTTGCCGGTGAGGTAAAAGAATTCAACCCGGACAATTATATGTCCCCGAAAGAGGTAAAAAGGATTGACCTTTTTATTCAGTACGCATTGGCCGCAACAAAGATAGCTGTCGATGATGCTGCCCTCGACATGTCTCAAGAAAACGCCGAACGGGTTGGTGTTGTTGTCGGTACAGGTCTCGGCGGCCTGCCGACACTGGAAAAATATCATAGTATACTTCTGGAGAGAGGACCCGGCAGAATTTCGCCCTTCTTTATCCCCATGCTTATTGCTAATGAAGCGCCGGGTCATATTGCCATTCAGCATGGTATGAAAGGTCCGAACCTCAGTATTGTCACTGCCTGTGCCACAGGCACCCATTCAATTGGTGATGCGACGAGGATTATACAATATGGCGACGCCGATGTCATGGTCGCCGGAGGCACGGAAGCAAATCTGACGCCGCTCACCGTAGGCGGCTTTAACGCCATGAAGGCGCTCTCCACGAGAAATGATGCACCTGAACGGGCATCGCGCCCCTTTGAGAAAGACAGAGACGGTTTTGTTGTTGCAGAAGGTTCCGGTATTGTCATCCTTGAAGAGCTTGAACATGCCTTGAAAAGAGGCGCAAAAATATATGGCGAAGTTGTAGGCTATGGGTACAATGGTGATGCCTATCATATTACTGCACCGGCCCCTGATGGCGAAGGGTTCATGCGGTGTATGAGAATGGCCCTGAAAGATGCCGGTTTGCCCCCTGACAGTGTGGACTACATTAATGCCCACGGCACATCAACGGACCTTAACGATCAGACGGAAACGCTGGCGATCAAGGCAGTATTTAAAGAGAAAGCCTACAAAATACCGATCAGTTCAACAAAATCAATGGTCGGTCATCTACTCGGCGCCGCAGGAGCTGTAGAAGCTGTATTCAGTCTCCTTGCCATGAGGGACAACATATGCCCTCCGACGATCAATTATGAAACCCCTGATCCGGATTGCGATCTTGATTATGTTCCGAATAAGGCACGAAAACACGATATTAACGTTGTCCTTTCCAACTCATTCGGTTTTGGTGGAACAAACGGTACCCTCATTTTCCGGAGATTAGAGCGGTGAAGATCGCCATTGGGTCAGATCATGCAGGCTTTGAATTGAAAGAATATGTAAAAAGGATTTTGCAGGAAAGAAATGAAACCGTACTTGATGTGGGTACAACGGGTCCAGAATCTGTCGATTATACAGATTTCGGACTCAAGGTTGCCGGACTGGTGTCCCGTAATGAAGTGGAAAAGGGTATTTTAGTCTGCGGTACTGGTGTTGGCATGAGCATTATTGCCAATAAGGTAAAAGGTATCAGGGCCTCTCTTGCATTTGATCTTTATACGGCAATCCAGAGCAGGAGCCATCTTGATGCCAATATTCTCGTTCTCGGTGGAAGGGTAACAGGGAAAGGCCTTGCAGAAGAGATTGTCAAAAACTGGCTCGATACCCCCTATGAAGGGGGCAGGCATCAGAGAAGAATTGATAAGATTGAAGCCTGGGAAAACTCATATATGGATAAAGAATGAAAATAGAGGGAAATGATAAAGAAATATTTGATCTTGTGAAGCAAGAACTGGAGCGGGAGGAGTACAGCCTTATCCTCATTGCTTCCGAGAATTATGTTGACGCAGATGTCCTGAAAATGCAGGGTTGCGTTCTTACCAATAAATACGCTGAAGGGTACCCATCGAAGCGTTACTACAGCGGTTGCCGATATCTTGATGATATTGAAAGTATTGCCATTGAGCGTGCAAAGACCCTTTTTGGCGCCGAGCACGCGAATGTGCAGCCCCATTCAGGTTCTTCGGCCAACATGGCGGTGTTTTTTGCTGTCCTTAACAGGGGAGATACAGTCCTTGGTATGGATATTGCCCACGGAGGACACCTAACACATGGATCTGCCCCGAGTTTCTCGGGGAAATGGTATCGTGCCGTCTCATACCAGGTGTCCGCTAAGGATGAGATGCTCGACTATGATGAGATAAGAACTATAGCCCTGAGGGAAAAGCCGAAGCTCGTCATAGCAGGCGCAAGTGCATATTCTAAAACAATCGATTTTATAAAGTTCCGCGAGATTGCCGATGAAGTCGGCGCGTACCTTCTGGTTGATATGGCCCATATTGCCGGCCTTGTGGCTGCAGGCATCCATCCTGATCCTGTTCCTCATGCCCATTTTGTAACGACGACAACCCACAAGACACTGAGGGGCCCCCGTGGAGGCCTTATCCTTTGTAAAAGCGAATTTGCGAAAAAGATCGATTCGGCCATATTCCCCGGTATTCAAGGTGGGCCGCTCATGCACGTTGTTGCGGCCAAAGCTGTTGCACTGAAGGCAGCCATGACTGATGAATTCAAAGAGTACCAACGGCAGATTATTAAGAATGCACAGTATATGGCCAAATGCTTGGGGAGCCTTGGTTTCAGGATCGTATCCGGCGGTACGGATACTCACCTTTTCCTCGTTGACCTTATGGCGAAAAATGTTACAGGCAAGGAAGCCCAGGAAGCCCTTGAGGAAAGTGGTATCATGGTAAACAAAAACCTCATTCCCTTTGACACGAAGAGCCCGAATATAGCTTCCGGCATACGGATCGGGACCCCGGCAGTAACCACCAGGGGTATGAAAGAAAAGGAAATGGAAATTATCTGTGAATTAATCGATACTGTTTTAAAAGATATCAACAACAAGCAATTATGGATTGACACGAAAGAAAAAGTTAAGGGTTTATGTAAACAATTTCCCTTTTATTCCCGTATCTACGATATATGAAAAAAAGTCGTCCCGATTGGGACTCTTACTTCATGGAGATCGCCTATATTGTTTCAAAAAGGTCTACATGCACACGGAGAAATGTCGGGGCTCTCATCGTAAAAGATAAGAGGATTCTCGCAACAGGTTATAATGGCGCTCCTACCGGTCTCAAACACTGCATGGACCTGGGTTGTCTCCGTGAGCAGATGAAGATCGCTCCCGGTGAGCGACATGAGTTGTGCAGAGGTCTCCACGCGGAACAGAACGCCATTATCCAGGCGGCATATCATGGAGTAAGGATCAATAGGGCGTACTTGTACTGTACCCACCTGCCCTGTTCTATTTGTATTAAAATGCTTATCAACGCAGGGATAGAGAAGGTCTTTTATCTGGAGGGTTACCCGGACGATCTGGCCTCAAAACTGATGAGCGAATCGTCCATTATTATCGAAAAGGTTCAATTTGGAGGGACAGGAGATTATCTGCAGACCATTTCTCCAAAAAAGACAGAGGCACTGAAAGGCACCAAAAAAACAAAAACACAAAAAGGTCCCCAGTAAGCCATGAAATGCCCTTATTGTGATCATCCTGAGAGTAAAGTCCTTGATTCAAGGCTCAGCAAAGAAATGGATACCATCAGGCGAAGACGGGAATGCCTCGCCTGCAGTAAGCGGTTCTCTACTGCGGAGCGTCTCGAAGAAGGGCTCCCGCTTGTAATAAAGAAAGATGGCCGCCGGGAAGTCTTCGACAGGATGAAGATATTAAATGGGTTAAACAAGGCCTGTGAGAAAAGGCCTATTAGTATCACCAATCTCGAAAAGATCGTTTCCCGGATAGAATACAATCTGCTGGAAAAGGGTGAGCGGGAGATCAGTGCTTCTGAGATCGGCCAGATGGTTATGGAGGAGCTGCGAAAACTGGACGAAGTCGCCTACGTCCGTTTTGCATCTGTGTACAGACAATTCAGGGATATTAACGAATTTATGAGCGAATTGAAAGATCTTCTCTTGAAAAAGGAAGAAGAGTAATTTAGGATAGAGTGATCGGGGGTGATGTATGAATTATGACTGCCCGATTTCAGGTTTTGTGAGTTCCGAAAAGGGGTATGAGTGTGAAAGACGAACAATACATGCGTATGGCCCTTTCTCTTGCGCGAAAAGGACTTGGTGCTACATCCCCAAATCCCATGGTTGGCGCTGTCCTTGTTAAGGGCGGCAAGATTGTCGGGAAAGGGTACCATAAGAAGGCCGGCAGCCATCATGCCGAAGTAGCCGCCATTAATGAAGCAAAAGAAGAGGCAAGGGGCGCGACGCTCTATGTCAACCTTGAGCCTTGTTTTCATTTTGGGAAGACACCGCCCTGTGCCGATGCGGTCATTGAGGCAGGTATTAAAAGGGTTGTTGTCTCCATGCTTGACCCTAACCCGCTCGTGAATGGAAGAGGGGTTGAGAAACTGAAAAAGGCCGGCATTGATGTCAAGGTGGGCTTGCTCGAAGAAGAGGCAAAAAGAGTCAATGAAGTGTTTATTATTTCAATGGAACGGAAAAGACCCTTTTTTACCCTGAAGGCAGCTGTAAGTCTTGACGGGAAAATTGCCACAAAAACCTGTGATTCCAGATGGATTTCAAACGAAGAATCAAGAAAACATGTCAACAGCCTCCGTGCTGTCACAGATGGTATTATAGTAGGCATTAATACGGTCATTGCCGACAATCCTCTTCTCATTCCGAAGATGGCAAGACCGAAAAAGATACCTGTCAGGATTGTCCTCGATTCAAAGCTTCGGATACCTCTTGCCTGTGATATGGTAAAGACCTCGGAAAAATATCCCACATGGATCTTTACCAACGAAGACTCGCGGGTTGACAAAGAGACGAAGTTGAAATCGATGGGTATCGATGTAATAAAAGTTCCTCGGGACGAAACCGGCAGGGTGCCTCTGAAACATGTCTGTGATGAACTTTATAAGCGCGGGATTTCCAGTGTCCTCATTGAAGGCGGTGGAGAAATCAACAGTGCCTTTCTCAAGGAAGGACTCATCGATAAGGTCCTCTTTTTCTATAGTCCTATATTGATCGGCGGCAAGGGCGCTTTTAACCTCATAGGGGGAAAAGGCATCGATTTCCTGAAAGATGCTTACCGGATCGACATTGTGTCCCTGAAACGATTCAAAGACGATATCTGCGTAGAAGGCTATGTTCACAGGAATCATTGAAGATATCGGCATCATTGCCAATATCAATAAAATGGGAGGCCGGTGGGAATTATCCCTGAAAACGGCACTCCCGCCGGTTACCATCAAAGAAGGTGACAGTATCTCAGTGGATGGTGTCTGTCTTACGGCAACGAAATTTTCCGGTAATATCTTTTTTGTCGATGCTTCTCTCGAGACCTTAGCCCTGACAACACTGAAGGACAAAAAAGGTGGTCAGCGGGTGAATCTTGAACGGGCGATGAGCGCAGATGGCCGTTTCGGCGGCCACCTTGTGACGGGCCATATCGACGGGATAGGTGTTATTGTCGATATACGGAAAGAAGGTGATTCAACGCGGCTTACCGTGGAGGTCCCTCCGGTGCTTGCAGACTATATTGTCGGGAAGGGCTCCATTGCCATCGACGGAATAAGCTTGACAGTCAACGAACAACGTGATAATACATTTACAGTTAACATAATTCCGTATACCGTTTCTCAAACAACAATTGCTGACAAGAACCTGCGGGATTCGATAAATATAGAGACAGATATTATAGGAAAATATGTAGAAAATTTTCTTGCAAAAGATAAAGGTAAGGGTATCGACAAAGATTTTCTTTACCGGCATGGATATATAAGAGGAGAATAGGAAATGGCAATTTCGAGTATTGAAGACGGCCTGAAAGACGTCCAGGAAGGCAAAATGGTCATCATTGTCGATGATGAAGACAGAGAAAACGAAGGGGATGTTATGATCGCGGCAGAGAAAGCGACCCCTGAGGCGATTACCTTCATGGCGCGATACGCCTGTGGTCTTATCTGTTTATCCCTTACGGAGAAACGGATCAAGGAACTGAAACTCCCCCTTATGGTGGAGACGAATACTTCTCAATATAATACGGCTTTTACTGTTTCTATTGAGGCAAAACAGGGCGTTACAACCGGTATTTCGGCCCATGACAGGGCCCAGACTATTCTGGTTGCAATTGACGAGAAGTCTACGGCAGATGATATATCACGACCGGGGCACATCTTTCCGCTCATGGCGAGAAAGGGTGGGGTCCTCGTCCGGGTGGGCCACACAGAGGCTTCCGTCGATCTTGCGCGCCTTGCGGGACTCAAACCTGCCGGGGTGATCTGCGAGATCATGAACGAAGACGGCACCATGGCGAGACTCCCCGATCTGGAAGTATTCGCTGACAAACATGGTATGAAAATATTGACCATAGCGGATCTGATCAAATATAAGATGCAGAATCAGAAGCTTGTGCGGCGCGTTGTGGAAACCCGTATTCCCACACGTTTTGGTGGTGAATTTACGGTCATCGGGTACGAAAATGATGTTGATAAAAAGACCCATCTGGCCCTTGTCAAGGGTAACATTACTCCCGATGATCCGGTCCTTGTGCGAGTCCATTCAGAGTGCTTTACGGGTGACCTCCTCGGTTCCCTGCGGTGCGATTGCGGAGAACAGCTCCATGCGGCCATGAAGATGATGGAACGGGAGCAGAAAGGCGTTCTTCTCTACATGAGACAGGAGGGGCGCGGTATCGGGCTTGTCAATAAACTCAAGGCCTATAGTCTTCAGGATAAAGGTCATGACACCGTGGAGGCCAACCTTGCCCTCGGTTTTTTGCCTGATCTCAGAGATTATGGCATCGGGGCGCAGATACTGGCCGACATCGGCGTGAGAAAGATGAGACTGCTCACTAATAACCCGAAGAAAATAAAGGGCCTCGAAGGGTATGGACTTACCGTTGTTGAGAGGGTGCCCATCGAAATGGAACCTACAAAAGACAACGTTGCTTATCTCAAGACCAAGCAGGAAAAACTTGGTCATATCCTCAATAACATATAAGGAGCTAATATGATACGCGAGGGAAAGCTCAACGCAAAGGGATTCAGGTTTGCAATTGTTGTCAGCAGGTTTAACAGTTTTATCACCGAAAGACTCCTTGAAGGGGCAATGGATGCCCTGAAAAGGCACGGAGCTGATGAAAAACAGATTACTGTTTACAAAGTCCCCGGAGCTTTTGAAATACCGCTTATAGCAAAGCTTCTGGCAAAGAAAAAAGAAATTGATGCCATTATCTGTCTTGGCACGGTCATTAAAGGAGCAACACCACATTTTCACTACGTTGCATCGGAAGTAACAAAAGGCATTGCCCAGGCATCCCTTGAGATCGAAAAACCCATTTCTTTCGGCATCATCACCAGCGACAGTATTGAGCAGGCCATAGAAAGGGCAGGGACAAAGTCAGGGAACAAGGGGTATGATGCAGCGACCTCAGCCATAGAAATGGTGAACCTCATAAAGGAAAACAACTTGTGCGTCGAAGGAAAGCGAGAGAATTAGCGCTGAGAATACTCTACCAGATGGAAACGAACAGTGAAGACACTGTACGGGCACTGGCAAGATATTGTGAATCATTCCCCTACCAGCAGGAAGTCATAGACTACACGAAGGATGTCCTCACAGGGATAGAACGGGAAAAAGGTGCCATCGACGGGTTTATTAAGGACGCCTGCGATAACTGGCGGCTTGACCGGATTACCTACGTGGATATCAACATCCTCCGCCTGGGCATTTACGAAATGCTTTTTTCCGAAGACGTGCCGCCTAAAGTTGCCATCGATGAGGCTATCGAGATCGCTAAGAAATACGGCAACGAAGATTCCCGCGAATTCATCAACGGGGTTCTTGACAGGGTCCTGAAAGATTTTTATAAGAGAGAAAAACAGGCCGGCAGTAAAGGTCAATGAGTCTCACGTGGCCCACATAGTCATCGATGGATACAACTTTATAAATAGATCGAGATCAGGCAGTATTCATGGGGATCCAAACCTCGACATGCTTCGTCGTTCCTTGCTTGATAAACTTTTCAGATATAAAAAGGAAAAAGGCGCAAAGATCACCGTTGTTTTTGATGCCTATAACAGCGTTTCCTTAGGAAGACAACGAGAGGGCTACAAGGGTATTGATGTAGTTTACTCAAGCCAGAACGAGACTGCCGATGACGTGATAATTAGCTGGATACGTGAGAAGCGTGCCGGAATGGTTATCGTGAGCTCCGACCGTGCCATCATCGATGAGGCGAAGACCCACGGAGTTCCTTTTCTGACATCACTGCGGCTCGCAGAGATGATGGCGGAGACAGGTGCTCACACCTCCGGGCAGGGAAAAGAAGAAGATGCAGAAGAAATTTATCAGGGAAAGAAAAAAGGAAACCCCCGCAAGCTCCCCAAAAAACTCCGTAGGGTAACAAAAGCCATTGATAAGTTATAAAGTAACACCACGCTATAGGTGAAATCGCTTTACGGTTTGATCCACTCGCCTATATCTTTGTAACGGGAAATAATCTTTACCAGTTCTTTCCGCTTGGCGAGAAACTGGGTTTTCATCGTCTTGAGCCATTCCTTATGGAGGAGTAAATGCTCCGGTGGCCCCAGTACCGGGCCCTCTTTTATCTTTACGAAGCCGCCTCTTGCATCGGCAGTAAAATGGCCATGACAGAGGGTACAGATAAAACCTTTTTTTACGATCCGGATAATCTCGCAATTACAGAAGGGACAGCCATACTTTTTTCTTAGATTTTTTGTTGAAAAAAGAATATCTGCCAGTTGCTTTGCCTTATCAAGATTGGTCTTGCTCATGAGGGCTTCGCCGGGCAGGGCTGCTTGAATATTGACACTTGCCTTGACGGTGAGACCGAGAAAGGCGCTGAAGGTCTGCAGCATCTGGGGGGCCATGCCAAGCCTGTCTTTGATTCCGTAGAAATTGATGAGAATACAGGGCGTTCCATATGTTTTCCGAATGATCTGATAGAAGAGAAAAGCCCTGTCGAGAATATTCTTTATGATGCCGTTAGCACCGAGGAAATATACAGGCGAAGAAAGAATGACAGCATCGGCGTCAACGATTTCCCGCATGAGGAACTCCATATCGTCCTTATTGGGACAGGGATTGTCCATAATACAGCGGTAACACCCACGGCAGGGCTTAATATTAAGAGAAGTAAGCCGAATCAGCCTGAGTGTATGCTCGCCTTCGATATGCTGCGAAATCTCTTTCGTAAATAACTCGCAGTTACCGTAGCTGCGGGGTGAAGCTACGAGACCGAGGATGCGCCTCGGTGTCTGGGGAACTTTTTTTGTATGTTGCGGTTTTGCATTCATGGTAATAGTTTTTTATTACATAAGAGATTATGAAATGCAACAAAAATTGCCTGATTATTTACATCATAAAAGAGGGAAATCCCCAAAAAATATTGATAATTCAAGGAGTTTTATGTTAAATTCTCCCTGTGCAGCCAAGAACAACGAAACAGAGCCCCAATAATAAAAGCATTTTCATTATTCTTTTACTGATACTCCTCGGGTTTTTTATTTTCAACGTTGTATATCCTAAATCGAAAAAACAATATGATAATGTCATCTTCAGCGACTTTGTCGGTGCCGTTCAGGCAGACAAGATTGCTTCCATCACTATCCAGGGACGAAACATCATTGGCGTGTACAAGGATGGAAAAGATTTCAAGAGTTATGCCCCTGAGGACCCGGAACTAATCAAAACGCTCCGTGGGCATAATGTAAAAGTCAATGCGAAACCTGATGACGAATCAGGTTTCTGGCAGTCTATATTGGTTTCCTGGCTCCCCATGTTGCTCCTGATCGGTGTATGGATTTTTTTTATGCGCCAGATGCAGGCTGGCGGCGGCAAGGCCATGTCTTTCGGTAAGAGTAAAGCAAGGCTCTTTACAGGAAAAGAGAATCAGGTTACCTTCCAGGATGTAGCCGGTATCGATGAAGCAAAAGAAGAACTCCAGGAAATTATCGAATTCCTGACAGACCCCAAGAAATTTACCAAACTCGGTGGGAGAATACCCAAGGGTGTTCTTCTCGTCGGGTCACCGGGTACAGGCAAAACCCTTCTCGCACGGGCAATTGCCGGAGAAGCGAATGTACCCTTCTTCAGTATCAGCGGCTCCGATTTTGTAGAGATGTTTGTCGGTGTCGGTGCGTCACGCGTGAGAGATCTCTTCACTCAGGGCAAAAAGAATGCGCCCTGTATTATTTTTATTGATGAGATCGATGCAGTAGGCAGGCATAGGGGTGCAGGACTTGGTGGTGGCCATGACGAGAGGGAACAGACACTGAATCAGCTTCTTGTTGAAATGGATGGTTTTGAATCCAATGATGGGGTCATCGTTATGTCGGCAACAAACCGTCCCGATGTCCTCGATCCGGCGCTTCTCAGGCCCGGTCGATTCGACAGACAGATTGTTGTGTCGATCCCTGATGTAAAGGGAAGAGAAGCGATCTTGAAAGTCCATGCGCGCAAGACCGTCGTTGATCAAAAAGTAGATTTGTCGATAATTGCCAGGGGAACACCGGGGTTTACCGGCGCCGATTTGGAGAACCTTGTCAATGAAGCCGCTCTTGTCGCTGCCAGACGTAATAAGGTAGCCATTGACATGGTCGACTTCGAACATGCCAAAGACAAAGTACTTATGGGCGCCGAGAGGCGGAGTATGATTATTTCTCTCGAGGAACGCAAAAACACCGCCTACCATGAAGCTGGTCATGCACTTGTAGCGAGGATGATACCCGGTTCCGACCCGATCCATAAAGTCACCATCATCCCCAGGGGAATGGCCCTTGGTCTTACCCAGCAGCTTCCCATTGATGAACGCCACACCTATTCGAAGGTATATCTTCTGAACAGCATCACTATTCTGCTTGGCGGGAGAGCTGCCGAGCAGCTTGTCCTTGAGCATGAGACAACAGGGGCGGGAAACGATATTGAGCGGGCCACAAAGATAGCGCGAAAGATGGTTTGTGAGTGGGGTATGAGTAAGAAGCTGGGACCTCTTGGCTACGGGAAAGACGAAGAACATATCTTTCTCGGACGTGAAATTGCCCGCCACAGAGATTTCAGCGAAAAAACGGCCCAGGATATCGATGAAGAACTGAAAAGCCTTGTGCATGGCTGCTATGAAAAAGCAAAAGGGCTATTAGCGAGTAGCCTCAATGCACTCCACGCTATCGCTAATGGACTTTTGGAGAAAGAGACCCTCGACGGGCCTGAAATCGATGCCATTATCAAGGAAAATACTGATGACAAGGGAGATTCCCTCTAAGAAAGAACCTCTCATAATGGGGATTCTCAACGTAACACCGGACTCTTTTTTTGATGGGGGAAAACACAATACTGAAGAGGCAGCAATAGAATATGCCCTCCAGATGGTTGAAGATGGGGCAGATATCATCGATGTGGGAGGGGAGTCCACAAGACCCTATGCTGAAGAAGTCGACCTCGATGAAGAGTTAAAAAGGGTCATCCCCGTTATCGAAAAAATTAGCGCCCGTTCTGATGTTTTTATTTCCATTGATACCTATAAATCAAAAGTTGCTCAGGAAGCCTGTCTGGCAGGGGCCCATATGATAAACGATATCAGTGGTCTCACTTTTGATCCTCAGATGTCTCAAATCGCGGGGCAACTACGGGCCTATGTGGTGATTATGCATACCAGGGGGACGCCGAAAAACATGCAGGAAAATCCCTATTATAAAAATGTAGTTGCTGAGATAAAAAAGTTTTTTCTCAAACAGATGGAGGCTGCCATCCAAGCGGGTATTGCAGAAGATCGGATTATCCTTGATCCTGGCATTGGTTTCGGTAAGAGGGTTGAAGATAACCTCAAAATTCTCAAAATGCTTGGTGAATTCAAAAAACTCGGGAGACCACTCTTAATCGGCACTTCCATGAAGAGCTTCATTGGAAAGGTCACTGAATCGCCCCTTGAGGAACGATTGGAAGGGACCCTTGCGAGCCTGGCCGTATCTCTTATGAACGGGGCTGATATTCTGCGGGTCCATGATGTGAAAAGCGCGCAGAAAGTAGCCAAACTTGTCCATGCAGTTATGGAATCATGATGCCCGATCTTAGATGGCAGGATATTGTTGATATTCTCATTGTTTCTTTTATCATCTACAAGACCTTTATTCTAATAAAAGGGACAAGAGCGATACAGCTTATCCTGGGGCTTGTCATCGTTATGTTTGTCTTTTCACTGGCAGAGAAATTCGGTCTCTTCACGGTCGGATGGATATTCAATAATTTCGTCGGCTCCATTATATTTGTCATTGTCGTCATCTTTCAGAACGATATCAGGAGATTACTCCTTGCCCTTGGCAGGAGCCCTTTCTTCAAGAAGATTACTTATGTTCAGGAAACACTCTTCTACGATCAGTTGGTGAATGCCTGTGTTGCCATGAGCAAACGTAAAATAGGAGCGCTTGTTGTTATTGAAAGGGAAGTGGGACTGGAAGAATTCATGGAGATTGGTACACGCCTTGATGCGGAAGTGAACGCGGAATTGATTATCAGTATTTTTCAAAGCTCATCACCCATGCATGACGGAGCTATGATCATCAGAGAAGGGAGGGTCAGGATGGCAGGATCACTGCTCCCTCTCACAAAGAGCAGTGAAGTGGAAAAGAGCCTCGGTACCCGGCACAGGGCGGGCATGGGGATTACCGAAGTCACCGATGCGGTTGCCATTATTGTTTCTGAGGAAAAAGGCGCTATTTCTTATGCGCATAAAGGCGAAATCTTTACCAATGTGAGCGGTGAAGGTCTGAAGAAAGTCCTTAAAGAACTTTTAGGTTGAGATATTTTCTATGGAGAGCATGAAAAAATATATTATGGAAAACTGGAAGTTAAAACTCCTTTCCCTGGGCCTTGCTATAGCGCTCTGGTTCATTGTGTTTTCTATCGGTGAGATGAAAAAGGAGGTCAGTGTGCCGGTCTTTGTGACCAACCTCAGTAAAGATTACGTTGTCATGAAAAAGGATACCGAGAAGATTGATATTACAATACAGGGAAGGGTATCAGTATTGAAAGATGTAAAGGATAACGATATTAAGGCATCGTTGAATCTGTCGGATGTGAAGGAAGGGGAAAATATTTATTCCATAACAAAAAGCAACATCCAGATACCAAAGGGTGTCCAGATAGGGCAGATAAGACCGACTGCAATAAAAGTTGATATAGACAGAGTTATCGAGAAAAGAGTGAAAATAATAGTAAAATTAGACAGAAAATGGATAGGCAAATACGGGGTAAAATCATGGAACCCCGCGTATGTAACAGTTGAAGGCCCAAAACAGATATGGGAAACAAGAATGTTTCTCGATACACGTCCAATAAACGGCGTCCTGAAACGTGACGAGGAGATTGTCACTGTGCTTTTCGACTTGGAAGGATTGCCTGCGAGCAAGATAAAACCTGATAGTGTGACGGTTATTCTCAGGAGGCAGAGTGGAAAGGAGACCTCTTGGAACTGATCTGTAGGGGTGGTAGTCAATGCATGCCCCATGATGACCGGACGGAGCAGAGCAAAATAATTTCGGAGGAATGAGATGGCAGAACTCATGGTAAACATCGACCACATTGCAACGCTCAGGGAAGCCAGGGGTATTCACTATCCTGACCCGGTCTATGCCGCGGGTGTCGCCGAGATGGCAGGCGCGTCGGGGATCATTGTTCATTTAAGGGAAGACAGGCGTCACATCAAGGACAGGGATGTGCGGATTTTGCGGGATGTAGTAAAAACCAAACTGAACCTTGAAATGGCGGCAACACCTGAAATGGTAAAGATTGCCTGTGACCTCAAGCCTGATATGATTACCCTCGTACCTGAAAAGCGAAAGGAGCTTACAACGGAAGGTGGCCTTGATGTTGTGAAGTTTTCCGATAAACTGAAAAAGGCCATTGAAGAGGTCCGGAAAAAGGGTATTAAAGTGAGCCTTTTTGTTGATCCTGTGGAGGCGCAAATTAAAATGGCCCATAAACTTGGAGCCCACATGATTGAGATTCATACGGGCGCTTACAGTAATGCTGCTTCCGAAAAGGTCCGCGAAAGAGAATTTGCAAAGGTTATCAACGCCGCCAGATTAGGAAAAGAACTGGATCTCGGTGTTAATGCCGGTCATGGTCTCCATTACCACAATGTGAAAGAGATTGCTGCCATCAAGGAGATTGATGAGCTGAGTATCGGTCACAGTATCATTGCACGGGCAGTCTTTGCCGGGCTTGACCGGGCAATACGGGACATGATCGAACTGATGAAACAATGAAGGTCCTGTATATAGTGGAGACTGTACAAAAATGATCGGCATAGATATCGTTGACATATCGAGAATAAAGGCTATTATCGACAAACACGGCGCGCGGTTTCTCAATCGGGTTTTTACCGAAACAGAGATCGGATATGCCAGGGCAAAGCGAAGCATGGAAGAGACCCTGGCCGGCAGGTTTGCAGCGAAAGAGGCCTTTATGAAAGCCAGCGGAATGTGGCTACCCTGGAAGGACATTGAGGTGCAGCGTGAAGATGGACGGCCCTTTATCAGCTTTCGGGGAAAGCGCTATAACGGGCTCAGCATATCCCATGAGCGTGCCTATGCGGTGGCAGTGGTGATGATAAGTGACAAGAAATGATGTCCGGTCTGTAGTCAAATAAAAGATTAAAAAAATCCTGTTTTTTATTCTCAAACACCGCCCTCGAAGAAACTGGATATGATTTCCGTTTATTTGCAGCATCAATTAACAAAATAAAAGTGCATGGGTATTTTGAACAGAGAAAATTGGCGATAATGTGGCGGTAATAGGGTATAATGATAGACGAATGTAATAAAACCGTTTGTGCTGATTCGAGGAGGCCACAGCATGAAGATACTTTCACCGGAAAGAATGGCTCAGTACGATGCGTATGCCATAAAGGCCTGGGGAATTCCCTCCACAGTGCTTATGGAGAATGCCGGAAGAAGCGCCTACCGGCTCATGAAGGAAAGGTACCTCAAGGGGAAAAAGCATATTTTCATTGTCTGTGGGAAAGGCAATAACGGTGGCGACGGTTTTGTCATAGCCCGGTATGCGCTGGCTGACGGTTTTAACACGAGGGTCTGTCTGACCTGCGAGTGTGAGGACCTGAGGGGTGATGCGGCACTGAACATGAAGCTATATGCATCCCTCGGAGGGATAATTATCGAAAGCGGCGCTCACCCCAAGACCGTAAAAGAAGAGCTGAGGGACGCCGATATCTTTATTGATGCCATCTTCGGTACGGGTCTCTCCAAGCCTGTGGAAGGGAAGGAAAAGATTATTATTGAGGTAATGAACAATTCAGGGAAACCGGTCATTGCTGTCGATATACCCTCCGGCATAGACGGCAAAACGGGCACTCCGCTGGGAACAGCCGTGAAAGCCGTTCACACCTATACCTTCGGGTATCCAAAACTGGGTCACATTCTCTACCCCGGGGCAGATAACAGGGGACGACTAACCGTCATCGATATTTCCATCCCCGCTTTCATTGAGGATAAGTTGGGCATTGATGGTCATGTGACGGACGGCGATATGCTCAGGGGGGTTTTGAAACCGAGGTCCTCCTCATCTCATAAGGGCACATACGGCCACGTTGCGGTCATTGCCGGCTCTCTCGGTAAAACCGGAGCAGCCTCTATGACTTCTCTTGCCGCTCTCAAGATTGGCGCCGGTCTTGTAACACTGCTGACACCGGCCAGCCTCAATGCTATTATGGAAATGAAGCTCACAGAAGTGATGACATGTCCTGTGGAGGACCAGGGAAAAGGATATTTTACCCTCTCCTCATATAAGAAGATTGTCGACTTTGTCGAAGACAAAGACGTTATCGTTATTGGCCCCGGTCTTTCTCAAGAGAATGAGACCATGGAAATGGTGAGAAAACTTGTCGTTGACGTGAAAAAGCCCTTTATCATCGATGCCGACGGGATAAATGCCTTCAAGGGTCATCTCAATATCTTTAAAAAGACGAAAAATGAAATAGTGCTGACACCGCACCCCGGAGAACTTGCCCGTATTACGGGGATAACGCCGCAGGATGTCAATGCCGACAGAATGGGCATCGGAAAGAAGTTCGTAGAAGTATACAGGGTAAATCTCCTCTTGAAGGGGGCGCCAAGCATCCTCTTTACAACCGACGATGAAGTTTTCATCAACCCTACCGGGAATCCGGCGCTGGCAAAGGGCGGTAGCGGTGATATCCTGACGGGTTTTATCGGGGGCCTTGTCGTTCAGGGATATACGATTGCCCAGTCAACCTTTATCGGCGCATATCTGCATGGCTATATCGCAGACAGGTGGGTAGAGAGTTCCACTGATATGGATCTTATTGCAGGTGATCTTTTGCAGGGTCTCGGACAGGCAATCAAGGAACTGAAGAATGGAGAAGAGAGAATTTATATCGAAGAGTCCCTCTGAGACATGGGATATCGGCGAGTATGTCGGAAAACATGCGCTGCCCGGCGATCTCTATACTCTATACGGTGAGCTTGGATCAGGCAAGACACAATTGGCAAAAGGTATTGCCAGAGGTATAGGGGTTGCTGATTGGGAATATGTGGTAAGTCCCTCCTTTACCATCATGAATATCTATGAGGGAAAATTTCTCTTCTGCCATGTCGATCTGTACCGTGTTACCGCAGGCGAGGTTGATGATTTGAACCTTGAAGAGTTTCTCGATACAGGTATTGTCGTTGTCGAATGGGCCGAGAGAGGCCTCTGGTGGGGTAACAACATAGAGATTCATGTCGAAAATACTGGAGAAAATGAGCGAAAAATTGTTATTATCAAATAGTAAGGAGTTTGCTTTCAGATTATATATAAACGATCAGAACGCCGACAGCCTATAGATACAGTAAATTGTGAATGGAGGTAAGAAGATGCTTGTTGTACAGAAATACGGCGGAACGTCGGTAAGAGACATTGAACGTATAAGGAATGTGGCAAAGAAGGCTATAGCTTATAAGGAACGGGGGATGGATGTCATTGTCGTTGTTTCTGCCATGTCGGGCGAAACAGACAAGCTCCTGAATCTTGCTCATGACATAGCCAAATTTCCCGATGAGCGGGAGCTTGATGTGCTTATTTCAACGGGCGAACAGGTAACGTCGGCCCTGCTTGCCATAACCCTCAAGGAGATGGGCCATGATGCGATATCGCTTCTTGCAAACCAGGTGCGTATTATAAGTGACGCGGCTTTTGGCTCGGCAAGGATAGCGGAAATCGAAGAGGAAAAGATATTTTCCGAATTAAAGACAGGGAAAATAATTGTGGTGCCCGGTTTTCAGGGTGTCGATGAGAGCGGCAATATTACAACCCTTGGTAGAGGCGGTTCAGACACGACTGCCGTTGCCCTTGCCGCTGCCCTCAAAGCGGATTTCTGTGAGATTTATACCGATGTGGACGGCGTATACACGACAGACCCCAATATCTGCGAAAAGGCACGTAAACTTGATAGGATATCCTATGATGAGATGCTTGAAATGGCAAGTCTTGGCGCCAAAGTTCTACAGATCAGGTCTGTTGAGCTGGCCCAGAAATATAATGTTTCCCTTCTCGTAAAATCTTCTCTGGTGGAAGGAAAAGGGACGCTCGTATGCAAGGAGGATATGGTTATGATGGAAAAAGTTGTCATCTCAGGAGTCACCTATAATAAAAATGAAGCCAAGATTACCGTCAGCAGAGTGCCCGATAAACCGGGTATTGCTTCAAAGATATTCAGCGCACTTGCTGACGCAAATATTATTGTCGACATGATCGTCCAGAATGTGAGTCGTGAAAATTATAATGATATTACCTTTACAGTCGTAAAGGCCGACGCCAGGAAGGCCTTGAAAATAACCCAGGAGATTGCAGACGGGATCGGCGCTGTGGAAGTGGCCCTCGACGAAGACATTGCAAAAGTATCAATTGTAGGACTTGGCATGAGGTCACATTCGGGAATCGCATCGAAGATGTTTACCATTCTTGCCAATGAAGGGATCAACATCAAATTGATCAGTACATCGGAAATCAAGATATCCTGCGTCATCGAGAGTAAATACGGAGAGCTTGCTGTCCGGGCGCTCCACAAACATTTTGGCCTTGATGCCGAGGAAATCAAGGAAGAGACGTGAGGGTAGAATTTTACGACACCACACTTAGGGATGGGGCGCAATCAGAGGATATTGCTTTTACCCTTACCGATAAACTCCGGATTACGGAAAAACTCGATGAATTCGGAATGCACTATATTGAAGGGGGTTGGCCCGGTTCGAACCCGAAGGACCTCCAGTACTTTAAAGAGGTCAAAAAGCTTTCCCTGAAAAACGCAAAGATAACGGCCTTCAGCAGTACTATGAAGGCCAACACCAGCCCCGATACCGATGAAATTATCAGGGCTCTCATGAATGCCGATACGGAATATATCACCATTGTGGGTAAAAGCTGGGATCTTCATGTAAGGGATGCCCTGAGGGTAAGTCTGGACACAAATATTAAGATGATTGACAGAACAATAGCTTATTTGAAGAAGTCCGGCAAGAAGGTATTTTTCGATGCAGAGCACTTCTTTGACGGATACAGGAATAACAAGCCCTATGCCATGCAGGTCATCAAGGCGGCCTATAATGCCGGGGCCGATGTGATTATCCTCTGTGACACCAACGGGGGCAGTTTGCCCTACGAGATTGATGAGGTCACCGGACGCGTCCATAGCTCTATCGATGCAGTGCTTGGTATTCACACCCACAACGATACCGAATCGGCTGTTGCAAATACCCTCATGGCTGTGAGAGCAGGATGTACGCACGTACAGGGAACGGTCAACGGCTATGGCGAGCGGTGTGGGAACGCGAACCTCTGTTCTATTATCCCCAATGTGATTTTAAAAATGGGTCACAGCGGGATTAAGAAAGAAAAGTTGAAGAAGCTCCGTGAGTTGAGTCTCTTCATTGATGAGATGGCCAATTTTATTCCCAATAAACACAGGCCATTTGTGGGCGAAAGCGCATTTGCCCACAAAGGCGGTATCCATGTAAGCGCTATACGGAGAAACTCTGAAACCTATGAACACATAGAACCCAAGCTGGTTGGCAATACCCAGCGGGTCCTTATCTCCGATCTTTCCGGCGAGAGCAATATTCTCTATAAAGCCAAAGAATTTAATATCGACGTTGAAAAAGACAGGAAGGCCATCAAAGAAGTAGTCAAAAGGGTTAAAGACCTCGAAATGTACGGATATCAGTTCGAAGGAGCCGAAGGGTCCCTGGAACTTCTCATTAAAAAGGCCCTCGGTATCCACAAGAATTATTTCGATCTCGTCGGGTTCAGGATTATTGTAGAGAAAAAGGAGAGGGCGCACCCTGTTACGGAAGCAACGATTCTGGTGAAAGTTGGTGATAAGACAGAACATACGGCAGCCCTCGGCAAAGGCCCGGTAAATGCCCTCGATAATGCCTTGAGAAAGGCCTTATATAAATTTTACCCCATCTTGAAGGAAATGCATCTTGTGGACTATAAGGTGAGAGTGCTTTCAACAAAGGCCGGTACAGGCGCTGCGACACGGGTACTTATTGAGAGCAGTGACGGGAAACACACCTGGGGGACGGTAGGCGTATCGGAAAATATTATTGAAGCAAGCTGGAGAGCGCTGGTAGACAGTATTGACTACAAACTGCTTATCGCAGAGGAGAAGAAGTGAAGAAACTCCTCAACATGCTTAATGCCACAAAGGAGCTCAACATACTTCGTTCTGTGAAAGAATACAAAAGCCCCTTCAAGGTGGTGGGGACTTACCGGCTCATAGATGATGGACTGAGGCCGGAGGCAACAGTGATCATCAAGACGGAACAGCGTGAGATGCATGAAGCATCCACTGGTAAAGGACCTGTAGATGCCCTTGCCAATGTGCTTACAAAATCTCTTTCCTCTATATTCCCCGTTATCCAGGGCGTGAAACTTGTCGATTTTTCATCGAGGATTCATGATTCAAAATCGGGAACTGCTGCCAAAGTTGAGGTTAATATCATTTTTACCGATGGAAACGCTATCTGGAGCGTTGTCGCCATCTCGGAAAATATTAATATGGCCTCATTTATGGCGCTCCTCGATGGTTTTGAATATGCCATACTTTCAAAAAAAGCTGCAAAGGGGTTTTGAGCTGAAAGCAGTGTGATAAACCGGAATCAACGGGTAAGGATCATGTTTTTAGCTGGTCAGGCAACAAGGTAACAACTTACGTGGAAAAAGAAGATAAGATAAAAAAAGAGCAAAAAGCCGGCACTGAAGTAAAAGACGACGCCCCTCGGGCGAAGGGCCAGAGACTTGGCCCTATTATCAACGATGTTACAGGGGAAAAGCAGACCGACATGAAGATTGAAGAAACGGAGCAATCGATGAAGGCCATTTTGTCTGCCTCACCCATCGGCATCTGTCGCCTTAGTAAGGAGAGGGTTTTTGTCTGGGTAAATGACGCCATGTGCCGTATTACCGGCTATTCACTGGAAGAGTTTGCCGGTAAAAATTCCCGTTTTTTATTTGAAAATGATGAAGACTATGAGAAAGGGGGAGTTTTTTTTCGCGCCAGGGAATGGTATGAGACAAAACATCGCAGGAAAGACGGTTCTATGATTGACGTGTTTCTCCAATTTACGCCAATTGATGAATCTTCATATATTGCAACGGTTACTGACATTACAGGCCGGAAGAATGCTGAAAAGGAACAGGCCAAAATGGGGAAACTGGAATCCCTGGGTGTTCTTGCCGGAGGTATTGCCCATGATTTCAACAATATTCTTACCATGGTTCTCGGTAACGTTTCACTGGCAAAGATGTATATGGGCCAAAACCAGGAAAAGGCCCAGGAAAAGCTTACCAGTGCCGAGCAGGCCATTATGAGGGCAAAGGACTTGACGCAGCAGCTCCTGACGTTTTCCAAAGGTGGCATACCAATCAAAAAGGTATTATCAATCGGTGACGTAGTGAAGAGTGCCTGCAATGTGGTGCTTACCGGCACACCGATTGTCTGCACGCTCGACTTTGCTCCCGATCTTCTGCCTGTCGAGATCGATGAGACACAGATTACACAGGCTGTGGGGCATGTTGTCATTAACGGACATGAGGCGATGCCGGAAGGTGGAACGATCTCTATAAGAGGAGAAAATGCCATCATCGGTATTTCTACGGACAATCTTCAGGCCGGCCGGTATATAAAAATCTCCATTACCGACCAGGGAATTGGCATACCCGAGGAGTATCTCGGCAGTATATTCGATCCGTATTTTACGACCAAACAAAAGGGAAGCGGCCTGGGACTTGCCGTAAGCTATTCCATCATTAAGAACCATAATGGCCACATATCAGTGGAATCGACCCTGGGAGTTGGGACTACTTTCCATATCTACCTCCCGATTTATGAGGGTCACCAAAGATCTGCCCGAAAAACTACAGAGAATACAGCACTGTCATCGGGAGTAAGAGTACTCGTCATGGATGATGAGGATTCAATACGGGATATAGTCGGCGATATCCTCAATTTCCACGGGTATGAGGTTGATTTTGCGAAAAACGGTGAAGAAGCGATTTTGCTCTACCAGGAAAATGTTTATGGTGTTGTTATCCTTGACCTTACGATACCGGGAGGCATGGGCGGCAAGGAGACGATGAAGGAACTTTTGAGAATTGACCCTCATGTAAAGGCCATCGTATCAAGCGGTTATTCGAGCGATCCCATTATGAGTGACTACCGGCAGTACGGTTTTCGGGGAGTAATGGCAAAACCATATAAGTTAGAGGAGTTGGGCGAGGTTGTGCAGAGGGTGATTGCGAAAGACTAATCTTGACCAATTCAGATTCGTTCCGTCTGCAGGAGTTTAAGACTGAACCTGCTTTATTTCTTTGCCTGCCGGCAATACTAAAAACCTCAGTGTCCCTCATACAACTAATTCCCGTACAGATTGCCTATTCCCTACCTGTCCAGTAT
>PNOF01000030.1 GCA_013824645.1 Syntrophus sp. (in: bacteria)
TCTGTGAGGCTCTTTCGGGGGTGGCCGGACCCGTCATAATGGGTGGCCGGATTCGATCATATTCGGTGGCCGCTTTGGGTCGGAATACGCACAATATCACGAAGTGCAATCTCATCTTCTGCGATAAGAATTGTTTCATTGCGTCCTTCTATCTCTTTTGCAGATAATCTTTCCAGTTTTTTCCGTTCCAATACAGCCGGCAGATAGACCTGAAAGTTTGCCCCCTGATTTGGTTCACTCGACACATTGATAAACCCTCCATGCTGTTTTACGATACCGTAAACGACAGAAAGACCGAGACCTTTTCTCTCCCCTGAGAGGTGAGAGGTAAAAAAGGGCTCAAATATTTTTTTTATGGCTTCCTCGTCAATCCCGGTACCCGTGTCCGACACCGAGAGAACGACATATTTGCCCGGTCTTGCATTTGAGTGTATCCTGTTGTGTACTTTGGTAATCTCATCTGTATTGACCTCAATTGTTAATATCCCTTTTCCCGACATGGCATCCCGGGCATTCAATGCAAGATTCAAGAGCACCTGATTGATGCGTGCCACATCGATTTTCGCTCTTGACAATTTTGACGTAAAAACAGTCCTTGTCTCGATATTTTCTCCAATGTTTTCATGGATAATTTTTGCAAAATCTCTGACAACATCATTCATATCTGTAACATTTACATCAAGATGTGTCCGTCTTCCGAAAACGAGTAATTGCTCAACTATATCGGCTGCGCGAAAAACTTCATTCTCAATCGAAGAGAGGTAGGCCGGCACGTCCCCGGCACAGGCATCAGACATTTTCGCAAGTTGTGCGTTACCTATGATAATATTCAAAATATTATTAAAGGTATGGGCAATATCACCGATCACCCCCCCTACCGCATCAAGCTTCTGGAACTCAAAAAGCTGCCCTTCGAGCCTCTTAATCTCTGTAAGATCACGCATAATCCCTTGATAAGTTGCAATATTTCCTATGTCATCATAGATAATGTTGGCAGTAACCGAGACAATAACTTTCTGACCGTCTTTTCTCCTCATAATCATTTCATACATGTTCAGAAAACCCTGCTGTTCAATTGCTTCTTTAAAATCCTTTCGGCCATTAGGGTCCCAGTAAAGATCTCTCGGTATGTTTATTTTTAGTATCTCTTCCTTTGACCTATAACCAAATAACTCAACGCCTGCCTTGTTAATATCGATAAGCTGCCCTTCGGGTGTACTCAAATAAACAACATCTTTTGTCTCTTCAAAAAGCCTCCGGTACTTCTCTTCCGATCTTTGAAGCGCTTCAAGAGTGCTTTTGCGTTCTGTAATATCACGAAATATACCGATTATCCGCAATTTATCGGCAACAATTTCAGAGAAAAGTGAAAGCTCCACAGCTATTTCCTTTTCGTCTTTTCTTGTTGCCATCAATTCGAGGGCTTTGCCGGCTGAGTCCTCTTTTGTTGTCTTTATGTGTGGTATTGCCTCGGCAAGACCTATCTGCAGTTTTTGTGCATCATAAAAATTACCTGAAGCAAAATATTTATCAATGGGCTTTCTCAAAACTTCTTCTTCTGTATATCCCAGTATTCTTTCTGCAGCCTGATTTATAAAATTAATATTACCCTCGTTATCCATGAGCACAATGGCATCCTGACCGGAAAGACTAAAAATTTTGAATTTCTCTTCACTTTCTTTCAGCTTTTCCTCTATAATTCTTTCTTTTGTCATGTCTCTCCAGGCAGTACAAATAACCTGTTTATTTTCATGGGAAATCACCGCACAGGTAATATCGACCCAAAATTCTTCGTTATTCATACTCCGGCAGAACCATTCAAAGCGTTTTTTTTCGTTGTTGATGACCTCTTTGAAAATTTTAACAGCCATTAAGGATGAAGGCTGCCCGTCGGGTTGTTTTTTTGGGGACATTTTCGACAGACTGAGACCTATTAACTTATCCTTACTTTGACACCCCATGATTTTTAAAGCCGCATCATTACAGTCAATACATGTTCCTTTCTCAAAAAGCACAATAGGGTCATTCGATTTCTCAAAAAGGAGCCGGAACCTTTGTTCATTTGCCTTAAGTAATCTTTCCCTCTCTTTACCCTCAGTAATATCGCGAATAAAGGCAAAAAAACGACCACCGGTATCAGGGAAAGAATAGTAACTGACGCTTACATCAACATCAACATTAGTGCCATCTTTTTGACGATACCTCGTTTCGTAACGGTTAGATTCCTTCTCGATAATACGCGGGATATGGATTATGGTTTCTTCAAATGCTTTTGATTTATCTATATCATACAACGATAGCTTCAGCAACTCATCACGACTGTACCCGATGAGCTTGCAGAAAGCATTATTGACATCGAGAAAGACACCTTTGCTGTCGGTACACCAGAAACTATCCAAAGTTGTATTGATAATAAGTCTGTACCAATTTTCAATATCCCGCTGTTCTGACAATGCATCAAGAGGTTTTAGAATGTTATTTTCTTCATCATCCATCTATTTTTTTTCCTTTCAGGAGAGCGGCATCAGGCATCATTTGATAGCGGTTTAGGACAAAAGAGTAAAGAAGCTGATTTTTATCAGAAAAAGAGCAAAATTGATGATAAATTCCGGTAATGTTCATAAAACCAATTATAGCAGTATATTTGTATTTGTAAATCTCGAAACATATTTCAAAAAGATCATTTTTTTGTTAGACTTTACACATGCAACCAAATGACAAAAAAGAGCTCCCCGATCGTTTATGTGTTCTCCTAGGTGGCCAGGTAGCGGAAGTGGTTATACGTGAAGAGATATCAACGGGCGCACAGAACGACCTCGGCCCTTTTGCCGGGAGTAAAGACTATCTTGAAGAAACAGCGCGGGATATAGACAATAAGGTAAAAACGATCGTAGAGGAATAGTATATTCGGGTAAAAACGATACTAACTGACAAAATGGTATTTTTGGAAAAGGTAGCACAAATTCTTTTCAAAAGGAATCCATACAGTAGGGGATGAATTTAAGAACAATCCTCACAGAATACAAGGGGAAACATGAAGACAACAAACCTGGAGAAAAAACAGATTGATTTGATTCGAGAATCTATTTTAGTTTATGAAAAATGTATGGAGTGCAGGAATTTATTCAACAGTAAAGATCTCTGTTTTGCAAATATAGAAGGGCTTGTTGATGATAGAGGTAAGAGTCATCTCTTTCGACTCAAAGAAATGAGCCATGAGCTTTTCAGAAATTCAAACGACGCAAGCTATAAGGAAAAGCTCTATGATATGACAATTGGTTATATCTTTCACGAGGCAATGAAACTGAGAGAAAATATGTACCAGCTTGAATATTACAGACCACAGTGTGACATTGCGCTACATACATTAACAGACCAGGAAAAAAAGGTAGTTCACGAAATAGGCCTCCTTGTAAAAAAGGCAGAAATAAGGTTTAGGGAAGGTTTTAAGGAAATAAAGGTCCTATTAAATGAACTCGTCGGACAGTTGAAAGATCTTATTGTATTATACCGTAGCAACTATCTGTTACCCCGTTTTATTTTTGAGAATGAGCGGTCAATTAAGAAAATATATGGGAAAAAAGGTTTCGCAACCCTCTTGAATACAGCGTACCCTGATGGAAGACAGTTGCTTATTTTCAGAGCTGCCCAGAGTTACCTTGACAGCGAATATTTTGACACGGCGCGGCTCCTCTTCAAAAAAATTCTCCGTCTTGACGGTCAAAATATACCGGCATTTTTTTTGTTTACCTATGCTTCCGCATATTCTTTTTATTTCAAAAACATGTTTACACGGTCCCTTATGTTTGCGGAAAGAGCTTACGGACTCAATGCCGATGAAACTATTAAAAACATCTACATGGGTTCACTGAAAAAGCTCATTGTGACCCTTTCTAAAGAAATCAAGAAAAAAAAATCGCATTAGGAAGATGAACCATGGTCATATACCGGGATCGTTGGAAAAAATGGGGAAACGAGTTAGAGGGCTGTTCTTAAGATATGGAGCTCCTTCAACAAATAAAAAAAACAATCGTACAAGAAAGTCTTATCAAGGAGGGTGATAGAATCCTCCTTGGCATCTCAGGGGGATTAGACTCAACAACCCTGCTCTTTCTCTTACAGAAAATCCAAAAAACAATCGTCTTTGACCTCGGGCTAGCCCATATTAATCATTCACTTCGGGGAAAAGAATCAGAGCGAGATGAACAGTTCGTAATAGATCTTGCCCGAAAGTTTTCTCTTCAAGCTCATATTAACAAGGCGGATGTGAAAGAATATTCTCTCCAGAACGGGCTTTCTATCCAACATGCGGGAAGAGAACTTCGATACCGCTATTTCAATGAAATTGCGACTGCATATAATTACAATAAAATAGCTATTGCCCACAATCTGGACGATCAGGTTGAAACTTTTCTTTTACGGGCACTCAAGGGTACGGGGCTCAGAGGTCTTTCTGCAATCCCGATTAAAAGAGATATAATCATACGACCATTCCTTTTCACATACCGGACTCAGATTGCAGAATATGCCCTGCAGCACTCTATACCTCACGTTGAGGATTCCTCAAACGAAAAAACCCTCTATGAAAGAAATTTTTTAAGAAAAGAAATTCTCCCAGCCATGGAGAAACTAAACCCCACATACAAAGACAAACTGTTTTTCCTTTTAAAGGACATTGTCGGCATTAACCGGTTTTTTGAAGGACAATCGCAGGCATTTATCAACAAGTATTTACATGTCAAGCAAGGAGAACCCTTTCTGGATATTGATACATTGAATCAAATCGACAGTGAAACTAAATTCAGGGTCATATCGGATATTATTACTTCTCTGGAGCCACGGTTTATCCCCCTCAGAGAACACTTCCACCAAATCCAAAAACTTTTATCAACAAAAAAACCGAACCTCATTACTTCCCTGCCCTACGGCATTAAAGCCAAAAAAACTTATAATCACCTGTTTTTTACAAAAAAACCTTCACCTGCCCCTATTGAGGAAGTATTTTCTCTTTCAATAGGTCAAAATATTCTCAGCTCACTCATGTTAAAGCTCAAGCTTTCCTACGCCCGAAAGATACCGGCAAATTTTCCAAAAAATAAAAACATTGCCTTCTTTGATGTCGAAAAACTGGGCAATATGACCATAAGGACCTTCATACCTGGCGATAGGTTCATACCTCTCGGTATGAATAATACGGTAAAACTCAAGGATTTTTTTATATCACTGAAGATCCCGAAAGAAGAAAGACGGTCTATTCCACTGCTCCTCTCAGATAATATCATTATCTGGGTTGTAGGGTGGAGAATCGACGAAAGATTTAAAATTACAGAGAAAACGAAAAAGGTCCTCAAAACAATGGCAACGCCATTTTAAAATATCTGTTAACCATATAATAGTTTTGATTGACAATGCAGTCCTCAATGCGTTAAAGACTATCTTCACCGAAGGTGTAAATGAGAATATTATAAGGAGTTTCGATATGCTATCAAATCGCGCAAGTGCTTTAAAACCCTCAGCGACACTGGCTATCAGTGCAAAAGAAAAAGAGCTTAAGGCAAAAGGTATCGATATTGCAGGTTTCGGCGCAGGCGAACCTGATTTTGACACACCTGACCATATCAAACAAGCAGCTATCAAGGCAATTAATGACAATTTTACCCGATACACTCCGGTAGCCGGGATAGATCCTCTAAAAGACGCGGTCATTGAAAAGTTTAAAAGAGATAACGACCTCGAATATAAACGAGAAGAAGTGATCATCTCCTGCGGTGGAAAACACAGTCTCTACAACCTTTTCCAGGCAATTTTTCAGGAAGGCGATGAAGTTATCGTGCCCGCTCCATACTGGGTTTCCTATCCGCCCATGGTCGAACTCGCAGGAGCCAGGCCAATCATCATAGAAACAGATGAGAGGGATGATTATCAGATTACCGCTGCTATGCTAAAAAACGCTATTACCCACAAGACTAAAGGTATTGTCCTCAACTACCCCTCAAACCCCGTAGGATCAGTATTTAGTAGGGAAACTCTTGAGGCCGTTGGAAAACTTGCCGAAGAACATGATTTTTACATCATCTCTGACGAGATTTACGAAAAACTTGTCTATGATGATTATAAATATATAAGCATCGCATCTCTTGACCCTTCTTTCAAAGAAAGAACAATAATCTGCCACGGTGTAGCTAAAACCTATGCAATGACAGGCTGGCGTATTGGCTTTGCAGCCGGACCGGTTGATATCATCAAAGCCATGGGTAATATCCAGAGTCAGAGCACATCGAACCCCGCGTCTATTTCACAGATGGCTGCCGTTGCTGCATTAAACGGTCCGCAGGATAATATTGCGATGATGCTTGAAGCCTTTCAGGCGAGAAGAGATTTTCTCGTGAAGGAACTGAAAAGTATACCTGGTGTAACATGCTACAACCCGAAGGGTGCATTCTATGTCTTTCCCAATTTCAGCAGCATTCTTGGAAAAAAATACAAGGGAACTACCATAGATACATCTGCAAAATTAGCGACCATGCTTCTTGAGGGTTTTCATACTGCTGTTGTACCCGGCATAGAATTTGGAAAAGAGGGCTATCTGCGACTTTCCTTTGCCACATCCATGGAGGTTATTCAAAAGGGTGTAGATAGAATCAAGCATGCCGTGGCATCACTCGAATAACAGGAAATAACTATACACCTGATTCCCGGGCTTTATTTTTGTCTACGCACAGGCAGGTCTTTTTCCGCTTTTTGTATAATGGAAATAATCGGCAATGATTTGTCGATGATCAAAAGCAATATCATCGGGCAGTTTCTTTTCCGAAAAAATGTCTGCCCTTTTCGCATCGTCTTTTCCTTGCAGAATTCCATTTCCATCTGCAATAAAAACTACCGACACCGTGTGAAATCTGGAGTCACGACGAGGGTCTGAATAGGCATGAAACTGTTCAATCAATCTTGTGTCAAGGCATGTTTCTTCCTTTGATTCTCGTATAGCAGCATCTTCAAGAGATTCTCCAATGTCAACAAACCCTCCGGGCAGTGCCCAGCCGTACGGTGCATTTTTTCTTTCGATGAGTACAATACCTCCCCGATAACGTATAACAATATCTACTGTCAATAATGGCGTTTCGAGCTCGATCATATACTGTTTACCTCACTTTTATTGTCATAGATCTCCTTCAGCCTTGTAAAAAGATAACACTTGTGGTATTCACATTCAATCATGGATTTTGACATTATCGTTGATAGTCATACTCATTGGGGACCATCACTTACCATGGGTATTGATGTAACAACAGGAGAACTGCAGAGACAGCAAAAGGAGTCAGGCGTAACGCATGTTGTCATTATACCTTTTCCATCAACAGCGATAGCAAACAATAAGATTAATGTAAGCCTTCTCGAAGAAACAAAGCGCATACATCATTTTATTCCTTATCACTACATCCGAGAGAATTACGAAGATGAAGACTTTAATCCTCTACCAGTAATGTATTCTGGGGGTAAATGGCACTGGATGAGAGGTATTCAGGATTCGTCTTCAAATTATAGTATCCTCCGGGATAAAACACTTCCGGCACTTGTTGAAAAACTTACAAAAACGAGAAAACCTGTTATCTTCGAAGAAGAACTTGGATTCACGAAAATGTTTGTCGACACATTTCAGGACATTCTACTCATCATCCCGCATCTTGGACTGCTGGGTGGCGCCCCGCTTGATTTTTTAAAAGCATTTAAAGATAAAGCAAATATCTATTTTGATACAGCACTGGCCTCATCTGATACAATCCTGGAGTTCGTTCATACCATTGGCCCGGAAAGAGTACTTTTCGGCTCAGATGTTCCTTTCGGCTCAATGAAAACTGAACTTTCTAAAATCCTGACTTTACCGGTACCGGATAACGTTAAAGAATATATTCTTTTTAAAAATATCATACGACTTGCTGATCTTAATATTTAACTTTTTAGAAAAAAAAGAGCCGGCATTTGCCGGCTCTTTTTACATATGTAGTAATCTACTTTTCTGATGCTAATATTGCAGCACCAAGGGCACCAACAATCTGGGGTTCCGTGTGGATTTTTAATTGGGTATTCAATGTAGCTTCAAGAGCTTTCACAACACCAATATTCTTTGCCACACCGCCTGCCATAATAACATCATTATTGACACCGCCCAGTCTGTTAATAAGCCCCATTGTTCTGCCTGCTATAGCTTTATGAATACCATACAGGATATCTTCCAGCTCCTCTCCTTCGCTAACCAGAGAGATGACTTCTGATTCAGCAAAAACCGTGCAGATGCTACTAATAGTTAGCTCTTTTTTATGATTCAAGGAGATGTCGCCAATCCTATCAAGCTCAACATTAAGGGCTTTTGCCATAACCTCAATAAATCTGCCAGTACCAGCAGCGCACTTATCGTTCATTTCAAATTCAGTTACACGACCTTTATCATCAATACCGATTACTTTCGTATCCTGACCACCTATATCAATGATTGTTCGTGCCTGAGGAAAAAGATAATTAACGCCTTTTGCTATACAGGTAATTTCCGTGATAGACTGCTGTGCAAATGCCGCTCTTTTCCTCCCGCATCCTGTAGCAATAGTAAAGGATATATCAGCAGCACTTTTTCCCGAAGACGAAAGCACTTTTTCCAGAGCCAATTCTGCTGCCTTCCTGGAATCAGCTCCTGTCTGAAGGATTGTATAACCAAGAATCCCCTTATCTTTATCAAGAAGGAGCGCCTCAGTCGTGATAGAGCCTATATCAATGCCTGCGACTATCATCTTACTGTCACCTCTTCTCTATTCGATAATTGCCAGGATTGTGCCATCTTCGACTTCCTGACCTGGAGCAACTTTAATCTCTTTTATTACACCGGCAACAGGGGCAACAATGGGCATTTCCATTTTCATTGCTTCCAGGGTTGCTAACTGGTCGTCTTCTTCCACCTTATCGCCTACCTTCACATTTACACCAATAATTTTCCCAACCATTGGAACGGTAACTTCTGTAGCCATAGTAATTCCTCCTTAAAGTTTGCTTTTACGACTTTCTATATCCCAGAGCAAACTGGGCTATAATCATCTTCTGGACATTTGAAGTGCCTTCCACTATCTGATATGACTTCGCATCTCTCAGATACCGTTCAACCGGATATTCAGAAGAAAAACCATAGGAACCAAATATTTTAACAGCTTCAGACGCACAGAAATTAGCTGACTCTCCAGCATAATATTTTGCCATAGAAGTTTCAAGTGTATTATTCATCCCCTGATCTTTCTGCCAGGCAGCCCGAAACACGAGAAGTTTTGAAGCTTCATGCTCAACAGACATCCTTCCAATCTGTTCCTGGACCATCTGGAACTGACCGATAGGCTGACCGAACTGCTCTCTTTCATTTGCATATTTTACCGCCTCATCAATACAGGCCTGTGCAACACCAACAGCCCTCGCTGCCGAGCTGAGTCTTGTAAAATTAAGCATAGTCATGCAAATATTAAAGCCCTGTCCAAGTTTCCCGACAAGGGCACTTTTGGGTATCTTAGCTTCTTCGAAGAAAAGCTCCCCTGTAGGTGCACAGTGTAAGCCGAGCTTTGAAGTGATGGCCCTCTGAACAATACCGGGTGTATTAAAGTCAATGAAGAAGGCGGACATACCTTTATGTTTTGCTGCTTTATCAGTCATTGCATAGACAACGCCGCAGCCACAGTAAGGAACACCGGAAATCCAGGTCTTGGTACCATTGAGTATAAAACCATCATCAACTTCGGTAGCTGTTGTCTTCATACTTGCAACGTCAGAACCCGAGTTCGGCTCGGTAATCGCAAAGCAACCGCCGTTTGTACCGGCAATCAATCCCGGAAGGAACTGTTCTTTCAAGACATCACTTGCAAATTTAATCAATACATTCTGTGGTCCATTCATCTGGAGGTTGAAGGGGAGACCCCATGACGGGCTGACACGTGCAACTTCAGTCGCCATAAGCGTCGCAGCCATATTACCATCTTCAAGACCAAGTCCGCCGTACTGTTCGGGTGCCAGACAGGCAAACATTCCTTGATCACCCATCTTTTTAAGAAGCTCAGGACGATATTTGTGCTCTTTTTCGTCTTCTTCCATAGTAGGCTTAACGTTCTTTACAGCAAAATCATACGCCATTTTTCGCATTGATTCTAATTCATCAGAAATTTTAAAATTCATTAACTACCTCCCATTTTCGCACGAAGTTGTGAAACGATTAACAAACTAAAAACAACTAATATTATCAAAGCAAGTTTTCACTGTCAAGCTAATTCTTTTGATCTTTTACTGTCATATTAAGTAACTTGATAATTGAATAAAAATATCAAATTTATGGTTCTTCCGGTTTTGCGTACTTTTTAGAACAAGAAGAATATCCTTTCCGTTCTCTTCGCTTCATTCCCGACCCTACTCTAAAAAGCTCGTTGGGCTTGAGACGAGCCTGCTAACCATGTCTGTAGTATTTTACCAGTCTATGCGAGGAAGCGCCGAAATAATAGAGCATCTGGATAAACCAGTTTCTCGGGGTACAGTAGACAATCCCTTCCTGTTCCCATCTACGGGGAGATGTCATTACCGTTTTGTTGATAATGAAGATTTTATCGCCTCTCTTCTTTATCCTCCCCATAATCTCAACATCTTCCATAAGGGGAATTTGAGCATAGCCGCCTATCTCGTTAAAGTAATCCCTCCTTATAAAGATCGCCTGATCACCAAATGGTATCCTGGTTACCCTTGAACGAAAGGAGGCAACACGTTCAATAATGCGGAAAGTAAATCTACGCGATTTAATCCCAAGATCAAAGGCCATTGATAGAGGCAGCCTCATTCAAAACAGGGATTATGATGGATATTGTCAGAATTTTCTCCACGCAGAGAACAACAGGATAATTATGTCACTGTGAAGGTGGTTATACGGCATCCATCTTCAAATGACACATGATGGCTATGATATACTAAGACTTACATGACACCATTAGAAGAAATAATAGCAGAATAAACCGTTTCGTTCGGTTGTCTGGACAGATCTATATTGAACCATAATCCCCTTCGATAACGGTGACATACCCCCCAGTTTTAAAACCCGACAAAAAAATAACAGGGCATTAAACCAACAACGAGCTTACGGCAAGGGAAAGACGTGAGTTGAAGGTTAACACGTAAGACCGTAGCAATATCTTCGTGAAGTATGGCGGGAAATTGTGAAATAAACCTGAAAAAAGATATTAAGTAATTCCGCTATACATCGATAATCATATTAGAGCCGATTAGCCTATTAGGGTGAAAAGTAAAAATATCATGGGAGGTTACACAATGAAAAAGGTTATGTTTATTAGTGTGGCGTTTGCAGTAATGTGTCTTTTTATTTTAAGCACAGCATCCGATCTGTATGCGGCTGGAACTGCTGCTGAAGCAAAGGTGATGATGGAAAAAGCAACAGCCTTTCTAAAGGCTGATGGCAAAGAAAAGGCTTTCTCTGCGTTTGATAATCCTCAAGGGCAATTCGTAAAGGATGATCTTTACATCTTTGTAATTGATGTAACCGGGATGACCCTTGCGCATGGGGGAAACCCGAAACTTGTAGGAAAGTCACTGATCGGTCTCAAGGACTCTGATGGAAAACCATTTATAAAAGGATTAATCGATGCTGCCAATGCAAAGGGGACCGGGTGGTTCGACTATAACTGGACAAACCCAACCACCAAAAAGGTACAGGCAAAGTCAACATACTTCCAGAAGGTCGGGGATCTGGTATTCGGCTGTGGTATATATAAGTAAAGAACACGCTATGACACCCGGATAATCAAGTGAAGTATCCGGGTGTCATATTGGATTCAATTTCCCTAAAGGAGGTTTTTTAATGAAGGCATGGTTGAGCAATCTGAAGATGACAAAAAAACTATTGGTCTCTCCTTTTACCGCAATCCTGTTTCTTCTGATCTTCGGGCTTGTCTCCTATGCCGGCTTCTTCAGACAAAAAGGAGCCCTCGACGATATTTTTAACATCAGGTTCAAGAACTACCAGTCAACTGCGGATGCAATTACAAATCTCAAAGAGATCCACGGAAATTTCTATAAGATCCTTAATTGGGTAGGATCCAACTATGATCAAAAAAAGATTGATGGTTTTACAGAACAACAGTTCACGACCCTTAAGAAAGTGGTTGCCGAATTAGAGGCAAAGACTAAGTCCGCCAACTTGACAAAAGATGAAAAAAAATATTTTCAAGCGACATTAGACCAATTGGACAAATACCGGGACGCGCTCAAGCAGATAGTGGGAATGGATCTGGCTACGGGATCTATGATGATAACTCAGGCTGACGATATATTCCAGACTATTGATAAAAACAGCACAGAATTGCTGGCCCTTGAGAATAAATTAAGCAAAGAACAGTACGTCTCTTCAGGAAAGACTTTCACGATGGTTCTTGGCATATCTGCCTTGGTCTTTCTTTTAGCAATAATACTCCCTTTTGGAATCAGTCTACTCATGAAAACCATCATCCTGGCCCCTATAAATAAAACCATAGAGGTCATCGAGAGTGTTGCGCAGGGAGATCTTACAAAACGCATCGACGTTACGTCCCGGGATGAAATCGGAGAGATGGCTACCCATTTCAATACACTTACGGAAAAACTGCATAGCGCCATCACCCAGGTGGCAAGAAGCAGCAGCGATGTTTCATCTGCAGCCAACAATCTCGATACTGCCGCAGAACATATGGCAACAGGCGTAGAAGAAGCCGCCATGCAGGTAAATTCGGTAGCGGCAGCCAGCGAGGAAATGAGCAAAACCTCTTCGGAGATAGCCCACAACTGCGTCATGGCAGTCAAGAGCTCCGAAAAGGCCAATGCTTCTGCCAATACAGGAGAAACTATTATTCAGGAAACCATTAAGGTCATGAACCGCATCAATAATCGTGTAAAAGAATCAGCAGAGATCATCAAGAATCTCGGTGTCCGTTCCGATCAGATCGGTGAGATCGTCGGGCTCATCAATGATGTCGCTGACCAGACAAACCTCCTTGCCTTAAATGCAGCCATTGAAGCAGCCCGGGCAGGTGAACACGGAAGAGGATTTGCGGTAGTCGCCGATGAGGTACGAAAGCTCGCCGAGAGAACAAGCGATGCCACAAAGGAGATCCGGGAAACAATACAATCTATGCAGGCAGAAACAAAGAAGGCTGTTGTCTCCATGGAAGAAGGGGTCAACGATGTGGGACAAGGCACAGCAGAAGCAGCCAAATCAGGTGATGCGCTCAAGGATATTCTCCACCAGATCAGTACAGTCACCTCGGAAATTAACCAGATAGCTGTCGCTTCTGAAGAAGAAACAGCGACAACGAACGAAATAGCTTCCAGTATTCAGGAGATTTCTCAAGTAATGCAGGAGACGGCAAAGAGGATCCAGCAGAACGCAGAGGCATCGGCGCAGCTCTCTAATCTGTCAAAAGCGCTACAGGGACTGGTAGGACAATTCAGGTTGTAACAGAGGGTAATTTATCATGTTGACAAAAGTACGTAATACTATTTATAATAATTACATAATGAAAACAGATACAGAAATCCAGACAAAATCATATTTCGGCTTCTGGTTTTACTACCTATACGTGCGCCTATGATATTTGATCCCCATGAGGGGACAAAGGGCCATAGGTGCAAAACACCTATGGCCCTTTTTTTGTTTAAAATGAAGGGGATGGTGAAAGATGAAAAATATTAAATTGTCAGCATTACAGGAAAACGAAAAAACAATCGTCCATGTCGGTCACGTGCGGGTCGGTGATGGGTTCTGCGTCATAGCCGGTCCCTGCTCTGTGGAAAACGAAAAACAGACTATAGAAACCGCAGAGGCCGTAAAAGAGGGCGGCGCCAACATGCTTCGGGGGGGAGCTTTCAAGCCGAGGACTTCACCGTACGCCTTTCAGGGCCTGGGTTTGAAAGGGCTCAAGATATTAAAAAAGGCAAGAGAAGAAACAGGCCTGCCTATTGTAACAGAAGTGATAGACACAAGAGACGTTCCGTGGGTCGCTGAATACGCCGATGTGTTGCAGATAGGCGCACGTAATATGCAAAACTTTTCACTCCTGAAAGAAGTGGGCAAAACTCAGAAACCGGTCCTGCTGAAAAGGGGTATGAATAGCACTATTGAAGAATGGCTGAATTGCGCCGAGTATATCCTCGATGGAGGCAATCCCGATGTGATCCTCTGCGAAAGGGGCATACGGACCTTTGAAACCTACACGAGAAACACCCTTGATATCAGCGCTGTCCCGGCGCTGAAGGAGCTTACTCATCTCCCGGTGATCATCGATCCTTCTCATGCATGCGGACGTGTAAGTCTCATACCATCACTGAGTTTCGCCGCCGTGGCATCGGGCGCCGACGGTCTCATGATCGAGGTCCATGTGAACCCATTGGAAGCGATATGTGACAAAGAGCAGGCTTTAACACCGGCACAATTCGGGACCATGATGGAAAAGATACGTGTACTCCATCAATTTGTATCGGACTCGTTATGAAATCTATTGATCTGAGCATCGCTGGAAAAACCTGTATAATTCTCCCGGGGACATCCTTCGACAGTCTGAACAAGTTCTGTGCTCCCGATAATACGGTCATCATATGCGATAAAAACATCCGCATTCTCCATGGCGATAAATTGTCACCCTACAGGATTATTGAAGTCGAACCCGGAGAAGGACATAAGACCCTGGAAACGGTAAATACTATCTACGAGCAGCTTCTCACAATAGAGACGGACCGCTCCACAACCATTGTCGGTGTTGGAGGTGGAATAATCTGTGATATTACCGGTTTTGCAGCCACTACGTATCTCAGGGGCCTCGCTTGCGGGTTTGCTCCTACAACCCTTCTTGCTCAGGTGGACGCCAGTGTGGGTGGCAAAAACGGCGTCAATTATCATGGATATAAAAATCTCATAGGCACCTTTAACCAGCCGGGATTTGTACTCTGTGATTTCAGCTTTCTCAGAACACTTCCTTATGATGAATTGAGAAATGGCATTGCCGAGGTCATCAAGTCCGCTCTCATCAGCGACAGTACCCTCTTTGAATATATTGAAAAAAATTGCAAAGTAATCATTTCGCTTAATAACGATGCCGTTGAAAGGATCGTCGGCGATTCTCTCAAGATAAAAACAGACATCGTCTCTCGCGATGAGAAAGAATCCGGCGAAAGAAGAAAGCTCAATTTTGGTCACACCATCGGTCATGCCATTGAGAAGGCTATAGGGCTCCGGCATGGTGAAGCCATCAGTATCGGTATGGTCCTCGCCGCAAAGCTGTCAGAAATGAGGGGGACCCTCGCGAGAGAAGATGTCCTGAGGATTGAATCACTCCTTACATCCTTTAATCTTCCCACTGAGATTGGGAGCGATAGAGATGCCATCATGGATGCCATCAGAAAAGATAAAAAGCGGGAAGGAACTGATATCCATTTTGTGCTTCTCAATGGTATTGGAAATGCCATCATTGAAACAATCGGGATCACCGAGCTTGAGGAGGCCATTTTTGATTTGCGTCAGCATTTATGAACCAACTGCTGAAACCTGCCTTGATGCGTTGAAAAACCTTGCATTTGCAGAAGTACGGATCGATGCAATGAATGCGGCTATAGAGGATATGGGGAAGATCTTTGCTCAGCCCTTGACGCTCATTGCCACCTTCAGGCCCGACAAACCTGGGACGCCCAAAGGGAAGACACCTGACGCAGATACGCGAAAACGGTTTCTCATGGCCGCCATAGACGCCGGGGCAAGCTACGTCGATATCGAAATTGAGTCTGACAGCGCCTACCGGAGGGACATTATCAATAGGGCGAGATCGAAAGGCTGTAAAGTCATCATCTCCTTTCATAATTTTTGTAAAACCCCTGAAGCAAAGGAACTTGCCAGCATTACCTCCCGTTGTTTCAGCGAGGGGGCAGACATTGCGAAGATCGCCTGTAAAGTGAATTCTGGAAGAGATAGCTTACGACTCCTGAATATCCTCGACAGGGATGATTATCGTGGCAGGACTGTGGTTGTGGGTATGGGCGTTCAAGGCAGGGTTACACGGGTTGCCGCGCCTTTACTGGGCAGCCCCTTCACCTTTGCCTCACTTTCAGACGGAAAAAAGACCGCAGAAGGACAGATTGAGAAAGGCACTTTAGAACAGATCCTACAGGTGCTAAATGATGAGTAATCCTAAGCTCTTTGCCGTAGCAGGCAATCCCATCCTCCACAGCAAAAGTCCTGATATGTTTCAGGCCGCTTTCAGAGCATGCTCAATGGATGCCCTCTACCTGCGCTTTGCCTCTTCAAAGATAGAGGAAATAACGCAGACAGCCAAGGGCCTGGATATTTCCGGTTTCAATATCACTTCTCCCCACAAAGAAGAGGTCCTGCCCTTTCTCGATGATATGGAAGAAACAGCACGGCAATTAGGCGCTGTCAATACGATAGTCCTCAATAAGGGTAAGCTCAAAGGGTTTAATACGGATATTGAAGGTGTCAAAAAGGCTTTTCTCATGCATGGCGTCGCTATAAGCGGGAAAAAGGTCCTTGTGCTAGGCGCCGGAGGCGCTGCAAAAGCCGCAGTCTTTGCACTTGTCGCTGAAGGGGCCGAGGTAACGCTCATGAACCGCACCTTTGAGAAAGCGCAGAGTATTGCCCGGGCCCTCTCCTGTAAAGTAGCCCCCATGGAAGCCATATCACAGGAGATGGAAGATGTGGACATTCTCATCTCCTGTCTCAGCGAAAGCAGACATATCGTACCATCCCAGAGCCTTACTAAAAACCTCGTTGTCCTTGACGCCCACTACAGAGAGGAAACCCCGCTGGTGCGTGAAGCAAAGGCAAAAGGTTGCACGGTCATAGACGGCAGGGAGTGGCTTCTCTTTCAGGGCGCCCACGCCTTCAGCCATTTTACCGGACAGGAGCCGCCCGTTACGGCCATGAGAAAGGCTTTATACGATGATCAGATGTTCACAAAAAGGAATATTGCCCTCATAGGCTTTATGGGTACCGGCAAGTCCACTGTAGGCCAATATCTGGCCAAAAGGCTGGGAATGCCTCTTGTTGATATTGACCACGAAATTGCACAAAAAAACGACTCTTCCATAGAAAATATATTTGAGCAGCTGGGAGAAGAGGCATTCCGCAGGATGGAAGAAAAAGCAATCAAAGACACGATCGGTATGTCAGGTAGGATAATCTCCTGCGGAGGGGGAGCAGTCCTTAACAAGGCCAGCATGGACCATCTCAGAAAACATGCCCTTGTTATATGGCTGTACGCCGGGGCTGGAACAATCTTGCAGCGAATCGGCCATGACAGGTCACGACCCCTTCTTAATGTACCGGATAGGAGATCAGAGATAGAAAAGATGCTCCGGCTCAGGAAAGACTACTATGCCTATGCATCGGACTTGTTTATAAACACCGACGATAAAGAACCTGGAGAAATCGCAAAGAGGATATACGATGAAAGTAATACATCCCTCGGAAGTTAAGGGAACTCTCAACGCCCCTGCATCGAAAAGCGTTATGATACGGGCAGTGGCCGCATCGCTACTGGCGCAAGACATGTCCCGTCTCGCAAACCCGTCGTTCTGCACCGATGCTCTGGCGGCCCTGGGTATCGCAGACACACTGGGGGCAAACCTTGAAATCGATAAAGAAGTTGTGTCAATCAAAGGGACCGGAGGGTTCACCACAAATAAAATTAAAAGCAACAGTATCCACTGCGGCGAATCAGGTCTCTGTATGAGGATGTTTGCGCCCATAACCGCCCTTACCAGGGATAGGTTCATTTTTAAAGGTTCAGGGTCGCTCAGCTTGCGACCGATGAGAATGCTCGAAGCCATCTCCCTCATGGGCGGGACCTGTGAAACAAGTAAGGACTATCCTCCTGTAACTATTCAGGGTCCCCTGCGGGGCGGCGCTATTACCCTTGACGGCTCTGAAAGCTCGCAATTCCTGACAGGTTTACTCATGGCATTGCCGCTCTGCAAAGAAGACTCCCGCATCGAAGTGATAAACCTGAAAAGTAAACCCTATGTAATAATGACTATCGATCTTTTGAAACGCTTCGGGATAACCATTGATGACAATGAGAACTTGACTTCCTTCAGCATAAAAGGAAATCAGCGTTACGAGGCACAGACCTATGCCATAGAGGGTGACTGGTCCGGTGCGGCATTTCTCCTCGTGGCAGGAGCTATTGCGGGCTCGATCAAAGTGAAAGGATTGCGGATAGATTCTTTTCAGGCTGATAAGGCCATTCTTGAAGGATTAACAAGGGCTGGCGCAACAGTGGAGGCAGCAGACGGCTATATCCTGGTGAAACGAAAAGAGCTTAATGCCTTTGAATTTGATGCAGAAGATTGTCCCGATCTCGTTCCACCGCTCACCGCCCTGGCAGCGCACTGCACAGGGACAAGTGTCATCTATGGCGTCGAACGTTTGAAACACAAGGAGAGCAACCGTGCCCTGACGCTCGCTTCCGAATTCTCAAAGCTCGCCGTGAGAATTGAGCTTTTCTCCGACAGGATGGAAATCCACGGGAGCAAGCCCGCAGGCAATCACGTCGACTCCCACAATGACCACAGGATAGCAATGGCCTGTGCAATAGTGGCCCTCGACGGATCAGGGCCTGTGGTCATTGAGCATTCCGGGTCTGTGGCAAAATCATACCCTCATTTTTTTGAGGACTTAAGTTCCATAAAGGTGGCGCTATGAACAGTTTTGGTCGTCTCTTCAGAGTAAGTATATTCGGCGAGTCCCATGGCCGGTCCGCAGGTATCCTCATCGACGGCTGCCCTGTAGGGCTGCCCCTTTCAGAAGCTGAATTTCTCCATGACCTCGAAAGGAGAAAGAGCGGGGCAAAAGGCACAACAAAACGAAGAGAATCCGATATTCCTCTTATCAAAGCAGGTGTCATGGACGGGAAAACCACCGGAGCGCCTATCCTGATCCTCTTCAAAAACAGTGATATTGACTCAAGCGCATACGAACAGATGAGGCACACACCAAGACCGGGGCATGCAGATTTTACTTCCTTTCAAAAATACGGGGGGTTTAATGATTATCGTGGCGGAGGACACTTTTCCGGCAGACTGACGGTAGGGTTGGTTGCCGCAGGCGTCATTGCCAAAAAACTCATCGAACCGGCAAAGGTAGAGGCAGAGGTTGTCGAAGTCGGCGGTTCACGAGAGATAGAGAAAACCCTTGAGGATGCCCTGCGAAAGAAAGATTCCGTGGGCGGCATCCTGTCATGCAGAGCGGCTGGTTTGCCCCTGGGGCTCGGTGAACCCTTCTTTGATTCTGTAGAATCCCTCATCAGCCACATGGTCTTTTCCGTACCAGCCGTGAAAGGCATCGAATTTGGCGCAGGTTTTGCGGGAAGCGCTATGCGGGGAAGCCATTACAACGACGAAATCATCAATTTACAGGGTCAGACAAAGACAAATAACGCAGGCGGCATAAACGGAGGACTAACCAATGGCAACGATCTCCTTTTCAGGGTTGCCGTCAGACCGACCGCAAGTATTGCGCAGTCCCAATCTACCATTGATATGAGAAACGGAGAGACTACAACGCTTTCCGTAAAAGGAAGACACGATGTGTGCATCGCACTGCGTGTGCCGGTCATCATAGAAGCGGTTACCGCAATAGTTCTGGCAGATTTATTGTTTATACATAAGAGCCTGTGGGCAAAAGGAGGCGTGATACATGAATGAACATCTTGATGAAATACGGGGTAAAATTGATTTAGTTGATCATAAAATCATGAAGCTTCTGAACCAACGGATGGAGCTCTCCATGAGATCAAGAAAACTCAAGGAGACGATCACTGATCCCGGCCGTGAAGAAGAAGTACTTTCGAATGTGGCGCGCTTCTCGGGACCCCTCTTAACTGCCGAATTCTCTCAAAAGCTCTACCGTGAAATCATTGACGAGAGTAAGGGCATTCAGGACAAACTATTGAGGACCGTCGGCTTCCAGGGAGAACATGGCGCATATAGCGAAGTCGCAGCCCTTGAACACGATCCTTCCCTGATATCAATCCCCTGCGTTGAATTCGCGGAAGTATTCGAAGCCATTGCGAACAAAGAACTCGATTTCGGGATCGTACCCGTGGAAAATTCGCTCGAAGGGGCAATTACACCGGTCATTGATCTTCTCCTTGAAACAGATCTGAAAATAGTAGGGGAGATCAGTCTCCCAATCCGTCATTGCCTGCTTACCCTGCCCGAGACAAATCATTACGATATCAAGATCGTTGCATCGCACCCTCAGGCCCTTGCGCAATGCCATAACTTCATCACAAAACATAAATTCCAGACCCATCCCTCCTACGACACAGCAGGGGCCGCCAAGGTATTATCGGAGAGGCGTTTCCCCTCTGCAGGGGTTTTAGCGAGCGAACTCTGCGCCGAACTCTACAATCTGGAAATCATAAAAGAGGATGTAGCAGACCATCCGTCGAATACGACAAGGTTTGTCATACTGGCCCGCGAGGCCGTTACAGGACCAGGCAATAAGTGCTCAGTAACCTTTTCTGCAAAACACGAGGCCGGCTCTCTCTTTCGTATACTGAAAATATTTTCTGATGCCGGGATCAACCTCACGCGCATAGAATCAAGGCCAATAAGAGACGATTCCCGTCAATATGCTTTCCTCCTCGATTTTGAGGGAAACACGGAAGACGGGCCTGTCAAGACATCGATGGAACAATTACAGGCCATTGTGCTCACCTTCAAATTTCTCGGATGCTACAAAGGGGGATCAAAATGAAAATTGTTATTCTGGGTATGGGACATATGGGTTCCTGGCTTGCCGGCGAACTCTCGGGACAGAACGAACTGGCCGTCTTCGATAAAGACCGGACCAAGCTGACAGGGCTTACTGATATGCTCATCTTGCAGGACCTCGCCGGGATCAAAGCCTTTGGTCCAACGCTTCTTATCAACGCCGTCACTCTCCAAAACACCATTCCGGTCTTCGATGAAGTTCTGAGATATCTGCCGGACAACTGTGTTATCAGTGATATGGCGTCAATAAAAGGAACACTCAATGATTATTACGCGCAAAAAGGGTTTAAGTTTGTCTCCGTTCATCCCATGTTCGGCCCCACCTTTGCCAACATGGATATGCTGCGAGGAGAAAGCATCATCATTATAAAAGAATCTCATCCGGAAGGGGCAGCCTTTGTGGAGAGTTTTTTTAAACGCCTGGGGGTAACAATCTTCGAATATTCCTTCGCGGAACACGACAGGATGATGGCCTACTCGCTGACGCTTCCCTTCATTTCCTCTATGGCCTTCGCTTCATGCGTTGACCGGAGCACTGTACCGGGCACGACTTTCGCGAAGCATATGAAGATTGCCAAAGGGCTCTTGTCGGAAGACGATAACCTCCTGGGGGAAGTCCTCTTCAACGCCTATTCGTTGCCGGAACTGGACAGGGTAACGGCAATGATGGAATATCTGAAACACATCATTCAAGGGAGAGACCACGAAGCCCTCAGTGAATTTCTGGATAAATTACGGAAAAACATCGCCTGATTATACCGGACTTGGCCTGATAACGTCAGCGATAGGCAACTTCCACTTTTTTAGTGCCCTGCTGTGAGTCTTGCGGAATTACTCACATGGCACATTTGCGAGTAGCCTCTGCCCTTTTATAATTTTCCAGCGTTTCTACAAACCCGTCTATTCTGTTATGAGTCTCTACCTCGTTATAGGAGCTAACATCAACGATATCGCCTTCCATAATCAGGACAGGTATGTCTCCATAAACCTTCTTCAGGGTCGCGGCCTGATGCATAATCCCGGCATGCCAGGAGCGGCAGGAGAATGCCGAATGAAAGACCACGCCATCAAGTTTGTAGTCTTCTACCAGTTCGATGATACGCTCAACCTTCGGGGTTGAACCGGGGCGCTTCCGTGCTTTATCGTACCAGTGGGTATAGTAGCGTATAAACCTCCAGGCAATGTGCTCCAGGGGATCGCTTGTTTCGGGAATATCGAGGCGGGAGAGCTTTTCTGCTATACGATAGGTAACCTCCGCAGGGAAGACGGCGCCCTTATCGTTAAAGTACTGGAAGTCTCCTAATGCAAACCAGGAGGGGAGTCCCGCACCCCAGAGAAGCCGGTATTTTTCATTATCCGCTACACCCTTCTTCTCTGCAACCTTCTGTTTCAATTCCGCATTGAGATCACGGTAGAAGTCATAGGCCTCCTGGGTCCCCAGCATGAATGACAGGGGCACCATGGTGTTCATGGCATCACCGGTATCCATAGGGGTAGGCATAGCTTTACGAAGATCATAGGTGTCAACGAAGAGGTCCCAGGTCTTATCTGAGAGAGCAACAATTTCTTCCAATCTGTCCCAGTCCATCTTCTTCCCGGTATGCTTTTCGCAAAATTTCACACACTCGTGGAGTTCCTCTGTTGCATATTTTACATAGAATTTCTCTACACTTCTCTGGTCCACTTTGGGGTCAAAAGGGGGATAGTACATGTTCCCCACAAAAACAGGGACATCGGAAAGGTAGTGTTGAGTTGCCTGGGGCCATTTGATCCGGGGATCGCAGAGCTGTTGCGCACTGCCGATGATCATATCCGGTCTTCCCATACCGCCCCATGGAGCGCCGGGGACCGGCTCGCCCTTTAACTCTTCGCGGAACATGTCGAAGCCGAGATTACAGGTTGCATAGGTACAGAGTGAGCGGGAGAAGTTGTCCGATTCCGCTTTCTGGAGGTATTGTTCTGCATCACGTTTGGCGGCACAGACACCGGAGAAACTCTCACCCCAGGCAGGGACGATATCCATGGCGCGTAATATCTCGTCCTGGGCGTCCTGTATATAGGCGTAGGCTACTTTCTTCCCTTCCTCTTTTGCTTTAAGGGTTGCGGCCATATTGGTCCTGACCATTTTTGGCACTTTTGATGCTGCCTGGGTTGCTAATGATCTTGGTTTTTTATCGTCAGCCATGTGATTATCTCCTCATTTATGCGATCATTTCCAGGAATGCTTCAATCCTGGTCTTTACCCGTGCCAGGATAGAAGTGGAGTATTGATCAATTATTATTAAAAATTAACTGCCTTTTTGGTATCGTACTTCTCTCTGAGCTTTGGTTTTTCAATCTTTCCTGTAGGATTTCTGGGAACGCTTCCGAAAATAATTATTCTCGGTCGCTTATAACGAGGTAAATTCTCATCGCAGAATAGCTTTATTTCCTCCATAGTCAGTGTATTTGCATCAACAGGCTCTATTACGGCAGTAACGATTTCACCCAATCGTTCGTGCGATGTGCCGATGACTGCAACATCTCTTACCTTGGGATGTTTTTGAATGACCTCTTCCACTTCGACAGGATAAACATTCTCTCCGCCACTGATTATCAGGTCTTTCTGCCTGTCAACGAGGAAGACATACCCATCTTCATCGATTCTTGCCAGATCGCCGGTGCGAAGCCATCCGTTCACAATGGTCTTTTCGGTTAGGGCCGGGTTCTTATAATATTCTTTCATAACGCCCATGCCCTTTATGGCTATCTCGCCGACATCTCCACGTGGCACATCATTGCCTTTATCATCTATTATCCGGGCATCCCACAAAAGCCCCGGTTTACCGATGGCCCCTATTTTGCTTTCATCCTCAATTTTGTTATGTATTGTCCCAGGTCCGGCGCTCTCGCTCAAACCATAGGTGTTATGACATTCCATTTTGGGAAAATAGGCCTTCCATCTCCGAACAAGGCTGGTAGGGATAGGTTGGGCGCCCATCTGCAATATGTGCCATGTCTGAAAGTCATAATCCTGTTGTCTCAGTTCGCCCTTGTCGAAGGCTTCAAGCACATCAAGTGTCCAGGGAACAAGCAGAAATGCGACACGTAACTTTTCATTATGGATTGACTCCAGGATTGCTTTCGCAGTTACCGCCTCTGTGAGGAGAACGGTTTTTGCTCCCAGAAGCATGGAGCCAAGTAAATGGCCCATTGCTACGTGGTATAATGGCGGCATCATGAGTAAGGAATCATTTTTTGTGAGAGAAAGATTAGTTACCTCGTTTACAGCCGGGCAGAAGAGATTCTTGTGGAGCAATAGTATCGGCTTGGGGGCCCCCGTTGTGCCCGAAGTAAAGTAGAGCCCGCATTCATCTTCGTCATTTATGTAGACATCAGGAGGTAGAACTGAAGACTGGGTAATCAGTTTTTCCATTTCTTCTATATCTCCAAGTGCGGTATTTCCGATAGATATATATTTTTTTACCGTAGGCAAGGCGGAACGGACGCCTTGTATTCTTTCGGCATATTCTTCATCAAAGATAAAAAAGCCCGGTTCAGCGGCCGCCGCACAATACTCGATATTTTCATCGGTAAAACGAAAGTTGAGCGGATTTACCCAAGCGCCCGTCTTTATTATCGAAAAGAATGCCTCAAGCCAGTTGATTGAATTTTTTCCAAGGAGAAAAACCTTGTCTCCTTTTTTAACCCCTTTCACAATAAGTGCATTTGCCAGACTATTTGTCCTTTCATTAAACTGTCTCCAACTAACCTCTGTTCTTACCTTTGAAATAGACCTAATCTCTACAAAGGCTGTTTCTTCAGGATAGATTCGCGCATTCCTATAAACCAGGTCGACTATATTCATAGCGTTCTCCTTTTTTTAGTAATACCAATTTGGATTTATCCGTATAGCTTCATTGATATCGTCGTCACTCTCTTCAAGGATCTCCCGTTTCATTACCGGCCAAGCATGAAAAAATATGCAACATTCAACAATACCTTTTCTAATTCTTCTTCAGATAGTCGAGGCAGAACTTGAGGGCCTCGTCTCCCGGCAATCCTTTTGCCTTGGCTGCTTTCACATATTCATCAAGCAAGGGTCTCACTTTTGCTGCCCATCTTGCTTCTTCTGCTTTAGAAAGCGGTATAATTTTGTTGCCTCTTTTTAATGTAAAGGTTTTCCCTTCTTCCTCAATCTGGTCCCAGAGCGCGCCTTGCTTCTCTATCCATTCAGAGCTTACCTGTTCAAATATTTTCTGAATATCGACCGGAAGGGCATTCCATTTGCTTTTGTTCATAACAACATACATTCCGGTTGAATAACCGGATGCATAACTGAGTGTTGTGGAATTAATAACTTCTCCCCATTTGAAGCCCTGTAACGCTTCCATGGGAGACATTGCGCCATCAGCAACTCCAGTACGGAGAGCGTCATACGTTTCAGGCTGTGTTGTGCCCACAGGCGCTCCGCCAAGGGCTATTACAACCTTTGATGCCAGTCCCGTTGCCCGTATCTTCATGTTTTTTACATCTTCCAGTTTGTAAACCGGCTTCTTGGTATGGAGAAGACCCGGTCCATGGGCATGTAGATAGAGGACTTTTACATCATCCAGTTCTTTCGGCTTGAATTTCGCGTAATATGCATTAATAAGTCTTGTAGCTGTAATACCATTCTTATAGCCCAACGGAAGGTCTATAACCTCAGTGAGAGGGAATTTACCTCTTGTGTAGGCAAAACAGCTAAAACCGATATCTGCAATCCCCCTTACAACACTGTCGTATGTTTGCGCTGCCGGGGTAAGCGTGCCTCCGGGGAAGTAGGTAATCTTGACTCTATTATTAGTCCTTTTTTCAATTTCCTTGCTCCATTGCTCGGCAAGTATGCTGTGCTTGTGCGGCGCCGGGAAGAAGTTAGAATAGTTTAGCGTAATGACCTTTTGCGCAAAAGAATGGTTTGGAACAAGAAAGAAACAGCAACTGACAATTAAAAGCAGGAAAATAATTTTTACTGTTTTACATCTTTTCATAATACCCTCTCCTTTTTTTGTTTATTAGGTTTGATGTTCTCACAAAGAAACCCTGAATGGCTCCAGAAAATATTTTTTGCGCTTTCATCAAATTTATGCCTCAACCCATGAGACATATATCATTAATTGAAAGAATTTAAATGATCATAATAGGGCATTATAATGGCAGTATATTAATGCCATTATCGGGCGTAGGGATTAACTGAGAGACATGAGGTATGATTTGAGGTTAACTTTTTGTTTATTTAAACCAAGTTTGTTTCTGATATTTTGTCTGTGATGGTTTACAGCATTTTCTGAAACACCTGATATTTTTGCAATTTCCTTAATTGTTTTACCGTCTTTGATAAGATTCGCCACGAGGATCTCTGTTGGTGTAAAACGAGAATAAACATAGCTCACTTTCTGGATAAAAGGAGAAATAATGTTTTTCAGATTCGTTTCAAGGATATCGAGGTAAGTTTTCTGTTCGTTATCCAGTCTTCTTTCTTTTAGTCTTTCCACGTATGGCAGGACAAGCTTTTTTACGTTACCGAATATCTTATCTTCCATTTCAGTTTTGTCCTGTTCTCTTTGTTTGAGCAAGACCCGCAGGGCTGCGTTGACCTCCATAAGACTTAATGACTTAGTTTTTAATTCTTCTTCAGCCGTTTTTCTCTCTGTTATATCTCTCACAAATCCGCCAATGCCTCTTTTATCTCCAAGTAATACGGCAAATCTCCCGATTTCATAAACCCTATCCCTTAAAGTTTCTTCCGATATGACAATAGATGAGGATTTAAGAGACTTACGGTCAGCACGGGCAGCTTTTTTTGCATCTTCCGGTGGTCTTAATTCGAAGTCAGTTTTACCGATTATTTCTTCTTCATTTTTTTTAAAGAACATACGGAGACTTTTATTGACAATAACGTAGCGTAATCTATTATCCTTGAGAAACACACCGTCGGAAGTAGAATCAATGAAAGTCCGATAACGATCTTCGCTTACCCTCAAGGCAATTTCCATCTCTTTACGGGGAGTAATATCTTCTATCGTTCCTTCATAATATAACGTTTTGCCCGTCGCATCTCTTACTGCCCTTGCGTTGAGGGAAACCCAGGATTTGCTCCTGTCTTTTCTGTAAACCTGCTCTTCAAAACCTTCAACAGAACCTTGTTGCTCACAAATGTTCTTGAATCTTTCACGATCTTCAGGATTTACATAAAGCTCCTTTCCGATATCAGTAAAAGACTGTACCAATTCCTCCGGAGAATCATACCCGTACATTCTCGCGAAGGTGTTATTAGCTAAAATAACCCTGCCCGCAGGGGTTGTTCGGAAAATACCCTCTATAGCGTTTTCAAAAATGCTGCGGTAGTTCTCTTCGCTTATCCGTAATCTGTTGTCTGCTTCCTTTCTTTCGCTGATATCACGGACAATGGATTGCAGGAGAATAGTTTCTTTGTCTATCCCAATTTTATTCAGACTTACTTCGGCATCGAAAAGAGTTCCGTCATATCGACAGTGCTTCCATTCAAAAAACTGCGGGATACCTGATATGGCTGCCTTTCCTTTCTCTGTTGCCTCTTCCCTCGAAGTTCTTCCATCGGGCTGCAAGGCAGGAGAAAACCGATAAGGGGTCTGTCCGACAATCTGTTCTCTCGAACAACCGAAGATTTCCAGGAACTTCTGGTTGCAGTCAATGATGGTGTCGCCTTTCATAAGAAAAATTCCATCATTGGCATTATCAAATAATGTCCGATATTTAATTTCACTCTCTCTAAGCCTGTCCAAGGTAAGCTTTCGGGTGGTAATACCGTCTGTCTTGAGTTTGTTTTTCATCAGATATAACCCCCTATATAATACCCTTGCATCATCACCGGTTTCATCTTGTTTCCATTCATTTCATTGACCCGCTATGTTTCCTTGAGCACCTTGATGGAAACACTTTCGACTATACCACTGACCTTTTCCCGGTAAACCAGCATACCCTCAGATTCGAGATGATCGCGGAGCGTTTCCAGGTCCTTCCACTTCTCGATAATAGTGACAACATTTTCATCGAGAACCTGCGGGGGCAGTTCAGCATCTATATCAACTGCCGAAAAGTATTCGATACACCCTCTCTCTTCCCTGACACGAATCATATTCGCTTTAAATATTTCAAGAAAATCAGGCGCCCTACCCGCCTTGACACGGACTGAAGCAATCACGTGAATCATATCCATCCTCCCTCAGTATTCTCCAAAAGATAATACCTTAATCTTATTCAGGAATGCACCGCATTCTTTTGCGTGAATCATTGCCAGGAAGTGACCGGCATTTTTGACAATTTCAGAACCGGTCTTTGGACAACGAATCACTTGATCTTTTTCTCCGTGGATACGAAAGAGTGGCACCTGTAAGTCTTTGAACCCCTGCCATCTGGGCATGTACAGAGACGTTGCCCTTATGAATTCCGCATCAGCCTTAGCGAACATCTTGGCAATGATATTATCAGATTTACCGGCAAGGGCTTGTATGAGTGATATCGGTACAATTTTTATAAGCGGGGAAAATAACGACAAAGAACCTTGCAACTCGGTAGAACTCACGGCACTCCCCAGAAGCACAACAGCCCTGACGCTTTTCAGACGGGCAATCTCAATTCCGATCATTCCGCCAAGTGAAGAACCGCCGACAATGTCGCCATCTTGTATATTGTTTTCTTCAACAACTCTTTTTGCGACCTCCGCAAATGTCTTCTCGCCCCTGTATCGGGGCCAGTCAATATAGTTGATTTCAAAAGGCACTTCCTTGCGGAGCAGATCATACATCGAAGAGTCAGCACCCATACCGGGCAGTAGATACCATTTATTCATAGTTGTCTTTTACACTTAACGCCAAAGCTCACGGAAGGCGCGCATGCGTCGATCCCGTGCAGCACGTTGTTAAGCCTTTTTTCTCTCGATAAGATATCCGGAAACATACTTATGAATGATACTGGATACCAAAGTCTGGTAAGGGATACCCTCTTGCACCGCGATAATCTGTACTTGATCCAAGTCTTTTGAAGACATGCGAATGTTTATCCTCTTGTCTTTTTGCAGTGTATTTTTTGCATACTGCTGGAGCTTCTTGATTTCCTTCTTCACATTCTTAACTGGTACCCATTCTCCAC
>PNOF01000031.1 GCA_013824645.1 Syntrophus sp. (in: bacteria)
CGGTGTCGGGTCGCCCCAAGGCATCCTTCGATGTCCGCTCAAAAAATGGTGACCTCCTCATAATAGTGGTACAGTTGATTTAGAAATGGAATTACTGCCATCTTCCTTTCATGCGTTGTTTAGAGATATGCAACGCATGAAGCAACGTCCGCGCGTCCGTCCAATAGTGATTTGCGTCCGGACAACGGCTTGGAGCATAAAGCGTATCTGCGCGCCCTGCCGTGCCATGCGCCCTCGGATATACATGAAGTATTATCCTCGATCAGCAAGGTCCACCAGCGCATCGCAGCTCCATCTTTCCACTCCAAGCCGTTGTCCACTCCACCACACACAATACCATCAACGGAAAGAACTCAAACTGGCCCACTACCTCGGTTTCTAACCCATTGATTTTTGACCCTCTTTCTGATATATATTTCAGTTACGCATGAGAAATACCATAATCAGAGTATGGAACGGGGAAGCAAAATATGCACGATGGATATTATATATTCCCCTTGCCTTCTTTTCCTATCTGTATCAGATTGCCCTGATCGTGAGAGAGCTCATGTATAAATCGGGTGCTATTGCCATAGAAAAAGCCGTCATTCCTGTCATCAGTGTCGGCAATATCAGCCTCGGAGGAACAGGAAAAACGCCTGTAGTGGAAAGGCTTTCACAAAAACTGAAGGAAGAAGGACTGAACCCGGGAATCATAACGAGAGGCTACAAGAGAAAGAAAAAAGGGACATTTGTCGTGGATATACAAAAAGATACTGCTGAAACAGCCGGAGATGAGGCATTTATGCTCGCAAAGAAAACTAATATCCCGGTTATTGTCGGAAAAAACCGTTTGGAGGCAATCGAGACCGGTGTCCGATCCTTTCATATTGATATAGCAATCCTCGATGACGGCTTTCAGGTAAAAAATCTCGAAAAAGATGTGGACTTGCTTATTCTCAACGGCAAAGAAACGCCTGAAAATCATGAATTATTTCCTCTCGGTCCATATAGGGAACCTTTTATGCGTATTCGCGACTGTGACGCGATCCTTATCAATAAAGGAGGTTCCGGTAAGGGTGTAATCCCTTTTGCAGGCAATATTCCAAAGTTCAAAGTTTCCTATAAGCCGGTACATGTCTACAATCTGACAAAGAAACTCATTGCGCCCTATACGTATTTAAAGGGGGCACGGGTTGCCGCATTTTCGGGTCTCGGGGACAACCGGTCTTTTTTTAAGCTTCTCAAAGATATCGGCGCAGATGTTGTCCATGAAATATCATTTCCGGACCATCATCGGTATACGGCGAGGGATATTAAAAAGTGTGTCTCGTTTAATGACGTAGACTTCATCATTACGACGGAAAAAGATGCTGTCAAGATAACTCATATGGATATTCCGGAAAATCTCTTCTATCTTTCTATTGAAGTAGCCATTGAGAATGAAGAGAAGCTGATCGGATTGCTTTTGAAGAAAATAGGAATTGCACCCCGGAGACTGATAAGTAAGGGTATTGATAGTCAGCAAGGAGGATTCAGGGGTTCGAAGATCATTCAATAAGACATTGAATCCTGGTAACAGTAAAAGTGTTCGGCATCACGAGTGAGGAGCATGAGCAATAGAGAAGAGCAGAAGGTGAGCATATTGAGAGATGAAACATTTAGCTCCCACAGGGAGCGTGAGAGGGTCTCATGAAAAAAACAAAGGAGAATAACGTGTCAGAAAGAGTATATATTTTTGACACAACGTTGAGAGACGGAGAACAAGCTCCCGGCAATACCATGAACACGCAGGAGAAGCTCCGTGTTGCAAAACAGCTTGAAGCTCTCGGCGTTGATATTATTGAAGCAGGTTTCCCTATAGCCTCAGACGGGGATTTTGATGCAGTGCGTCAGATTGCTCAGACTGTCAAAAACTGTGAAGTTGCCGGGCTGGCCCGTGCAAACGATGCGGATATTGATCGGGCATGGGAAGCAATAAAAGTCGCCGCTCAACCCCGGATCCATACTTTTATTTCAACCTCTGATATCCACCTCAAATACCAGTTCAAGAAAACACGGGACGAGATCCTGAAGATAGCCGTCCAGGCCGTCAAACGGGCCAAAAAACATACCAGGAATGTCGAGTTCTCAGCAATGGATGCAACAAGAAGCGATTGGGACTATCTCTGCCGCATGTTCGCCGAGGTCATTGACGCAGGGGCTGTTACGATCAATGTCCCTGATACGGTAGGCTATACCATACCGGAGGAATTCGGTAAACTCATCCGGTATATCGTAGAAAACGTCCCCAATATTGGAAAAGCTATTATCAGTGTCCACTGCCACAATGATCTGGGACTTGCCGTTTCCAACTCCATTGCGGCAATCCAGAACGGGGCCCGTCAGGTAGAGTGCACCATCAATGGCATCGGCGAACGTGCCGGTAATGCCGCCCTTGAAGAAATTGCCATGATATTGCGGACCCGAAAAGACATATTCCCTGCCGATACGCGTATCATCTCGGAAAAGATTTACCCGACGAGCAGACTCATTTCGTCCATTACCGGTGTCGGTGTGCAGCCCAACAAGGCTATCGTCGGCGCCAATGCATTCGCTCATGAATCGGGTATCCATCAGGATGGGTTGCTGAAAGCAAAACTCACCTATGAGATTATGAAACCTGAATCAGTAGGCATATCTAAAAGTTCCCTGGTACTCGGCAAGCACTCCGGAAGACACGCTTTCCGGGACAGGATTGAAGGGCTTGGTTATACTCTGGAAGAGAAAGAGCTGAACCTTGCTTTCAAGAGGTTCAAAGCACTCTCTGATATAAAAAAATACATTTACGATGAAGACATAGAGATGATCATCATGGACGAGATATATAAGATCCCGGAAAAATATAAACTTGTCTATCTCAATGTAAACTGCGGCAATGTGACGATCCCGACTGCTACCGTGAAGCTTGAAGTAGACGGTACTGTCTATCAGGATGTTGGCTTTGGCGACGGCCCCGTTGACGCCATCTACAAGATCATCAAAAAGATCGTAAAGACAAACAGCAAGCTGGAGAAGTTTTCTATTAATTCCATCACACAGGACATGGATGCACAGGGCGAAGTCTTCGTCAAGCTGTCGGAAAAGGGCCTCGTTGCAATTGGAAAAGGGGCAGACACAGATATCATTGTAGCCAGCGCAAAAGCCTACATTAATGCATTGAACAGACTTGAATATGTGAAGAAAAAAAAGCTTGAGGTGAAATAAGATGGGAATGACTGTCACAGAAAAGATACTGGCGGCACACGCTGATAAAAAAAGTGTTGAACCTGGTGAGATCATTGAAGCACGGATCGACCTCGCTCTGGCAAACGACATTACGGCGCCGCTCTCTCTTGAGGAATTTGAAAAGGTAGGCGCAAAGGGTGTCTTTGATCCGGAAAAGGTTGTCTTTGTTCTGGACCACTTTACCCCCAACAAGGATATTCTCTCCGCAGGAAACTGTAAAAAGATACGTGAATTTTCGAAACAATACGGCATTACGCACTGCTATGAAGGAGGAAACTGCGGTATCGAACATGTCCTGCTTCCCGAAGAAGGTCTTGTCGTCGCCGGAGACCTTGTGATCGGCGCAGACAGTCACACCTGCACCTATGGCGCTCTGGGCGCTTTCTCGACAGGCATGGGCAGTACTGATGTCACCTATGGTATGGTGACAGGCCACATCTGGTTGAAAGTACCGGAAAGCATCAAATTCCATTGCACCGGCACATGGCAGAAGTGGGCCACCGGAAAAGATCTGGTCCTCTACATCATCGGTATGATTGGTGTTGACGGTGCCCTCTATGCTGCCATGGAATTCGATGGCGAAGCGATTTCCGCCCTTTCTATGGACTCCCGGTTTGCGATTGCCAACATGGCCATTGAAGCAGGCGCAAAGAACGGCATCTTTAAGGTCGATGACAAGACAATCGCTTACATGAAAGAACGGCAGAAAAAGCCCTATACAATATACGAGAGCGACCCTGATGCCCGCTATCAGCACATCCATGAAATAAATGTTAGCACAATCGGCCTCAAAGTTGCCTGCCCTTCACTTCCCTCTAATGTAAAAGATGCCGTGGAATTGAAAGGCATCGACATTGATCAGGTCGTCATAGGCTCCTGCACGAACGGCAGGATTGAAGACTTTGAAATGGCTGCCGGGATACTGAAAGGAAAGAAGGTTGCCTCCTCTACCAGAACCATCATCATTCCGGCAACACCAAAGATATACAAAGAAGCGCTTATGCGGGGCTATTTTGAAATATTCCTCGACGCAGGTTGTATTATTTCGCCGCCCACATGCGGTCCCTGCCTCGGCGGACACATGGGAATACTCGCAAAAGGAGAACGGGCAGTGGCCACAACAAACAGGAACTTCATCGGCAGAATGGGGCATCCGGAGAGCGAAGTATACCTCGCAGGCCCCGCAGTGGCGGCAGCAACGGCAATTAAGGGAAGCATCGCCCACCCGGAGGAGGTATTATGAAATTAACAGGAAGAGTATGGAAATTTGGAGATAACATCGATACTGACATTATTATTCCCGCACAGTATCTTGCCAATACGGACCCGAAAGTGCTGGGGAGTCATTGTATGGAACCTCTCTCTCCCGGATTCCACGAAAAGGTGAAACCAGGAGACATTATCGTTGCAGGATATAACTTCGGCTGTGGTTCCTCCCGCGAACATGCGCCCATCGCCATATCAGCCCTTGGAATACCGCTCATTATCGCAAAGACTTTTGCACGTATATTCTACCGCAATGCATTCAATAAAGGGCTTGCACTGCTGGAAGCAGATATCATGGATCACATTGAAGAAGGCGACGAAATCGAGATTGACCTCGCTTCCGGTCTCATCAAGTGCCACAAAATCGAGAAACAGGCAAAGCCTATTCCTCCTTTTATGGTTGAACTCATTGATGCCGGTGGATTGATTAATTATCTTAAAAAACAACTGGAGGCATAACATGAAAGAGTACACAGTAGCAGTTGCAGGCGCTACCGGCGCAGTCGGTAATGAAATGATCAAAACACTGGAGCAGAGAAAATTTCCCGTGAAGACGCTCAAGCTCCTCGCTTCTTCGCGGAGTGTAGGTAAAACCATATCCTTTCGCGGAGAGGAGATAAAAGTAGAAGAATTGAATGAAAACTCATTCAAAGGTGTTGATATCGGCCTTTTTTCGCCCGGCGGGTCCGTGAGCCTCAAATTTGCTCCTATAGCAGCGGCAAGCGGATGCGTTGTTGTTGACAACACAAGCGCTTTCAGAATGGACCCCGATGTTCCCCTTGTCGTTCCGGAAGTCAATGAAGATGCTATTAAGAACTATAAGAAAAAAGGCATCATCGCAAACCCTAACTGTTCCACCATCCAGATGGTAGTTGTATTGAAGCCGCTCCATGACGCCGCAAAGATCAAAAGGGTTGTCGTCTCCACCTATCAGGCCGTCTCCGGCACAGGGAAAAAAGCCATCCATGAATTGGAACAGCAGATACTTGCCATTTATGCCAATAAAAAGGTTGAGAACAAGGTCTATCCTTATCAAATAGCCTTTAACTGTCTTCCTCATATTGATTCCTTCATAGAAAATGGATATACAAAGGAAGAAATGAAGATGGTCAATGAGACAAAGAAGATCCTGGAGGACGACAGTATCGCGGTGACAGCCACAACGGTAAGAGTGCCCGTCTTCTACGGTCATTCCGAGTCCGTCAATATCGAGTTTGAAAGAGAGATTACGCCCGACGAGGCGCGGAAAATTCTCAAGAAGGCGCCCGGCGTAAAAGTCGTCGACGATCCGTCAAAGAATCTTTATCCCCTCGCTATTCATGCAGCAGGAAAGGATGACACCTTTGTCGGCAGAATCAGGAAAGATGAGTCCATAGCTCATGGATTAAATATGTGGATTGTTGCAGACAATATCAGAAAAGGTGCAGCCCTCAATGCCGTTCAGATCGCCGAAGTGTTGATTAAGAAGTACCTGTAACGGTAAAGAACAGTGAATGGTGAATCGAAAATCGTGAATCGCTAAATATGCACACAACAACAGAAAAGGGGGCATTGGCCCCCTTTTCTTAAATTTCAACCAGGAATTGCCTTACATATAAATAAAGCACGGACAGAAGTCAGTGCAACATCGTATTCCATTTCTTAATCAAAGATGATATCGAGGCGGCAAGGAGGAGGAAACCGGAGCGTACAATAGGTACGTGAGGATTTACGACGACGCTGCCAACGAAGAGAGCGCTTTGATTAAGAAATGGAATTAGACGATGAAGCCCTCGACAACCCCTTCAAGATTCACCGACAGCCCTGCTAATTCACGGGACGCCCTGGCGATCTGCTCCGAGTTGCCTGACGTCTCTTTCGATACGCTTGCAATCGTTTCTATGTCTCTATTAATTTCTTCTGAGGTAGCCGCCATTTCCTCTGTCGCCGATGCTATCTGCTGCACCATAATATGCAACTGATCGACACTCCCGACTATTGTCCGCAAAACGCCTCCGGCCTGCGTGGACAGTTCAACACCTGATTTGACTTCGCTCGTTATATCTCCCATGGATACAACAATCTGCTTGACTTCTCCCTGCATAGAGTTGATCATGCTTCCTATTTCGGCTGTGGAATTGGCCGTTCTCTCTGCAAGTTTTTTGACCTCATCGGCAACTACCGCGAAACCTCTCCCTGCTTCGCCTGCTCGGGCCGCCTCAATAGCAGCATTGAGGGCCAGAAGATTGGTCTGATCTGCGATTTCATTAATGACATTGATAATTTCTCCTATCTGATTAGAGCGCTCACCAAGTGATTTTATCAACTCCGCCGACTGATCGATCCTTCTCGCGATAGACTTCACCTTTTCAACGGATCCGTCTACAACCCCCTCGCCGTCTTTTGCCAGGCGGGCGGTTTCGGTTGCAGAAGTTTCAATACTTGACGTATTTTTTGCAATATCAAGCACTGTTTGGGACATCTCCTCGGAAGCAGTTGCAACCTGCGTCGCTCTGCCTGCCTGCTCGTTTGCTCCTTGCGACATAAGCTCAGAATTTGCATTAAGCTCTTTACTGGCCGAAGCTATATTCCTTGCCGCATTTTTCACTTCGCCGATAATATGCTGGAGTTTCGTTACCATGTCCTTCATCGCGCCGAGCAGTTGGCCTGTTTCATCTGTCTGGCTCGTATCTATCTGAGCAGTCAAATCACCGTCGGCAATTTTATGCGCAACAAGGACCCCTTCACTCAACGGTTTCGTAATGCTCCGCGTAAGAAAGGAAGCGAGGAATACTGCAAAAGCAAAGACAAAGACACCAATGCCCAAAAGAATATAGCGCGCTTTTTTGTACGTTGCCTGCGCCTCCATCGCGCCGGCATTTGTCCGTTCCTCCTGGTACTTCACCATCTCCACGCATGAGCCGGCAAGCATCGCCGATATGCTGAGACTTCCAAGAAGCATATTATTGGCCTGACTCACGTTTCCCTCTGTTATAAACTGAATCACTCTGCTGCGTGCCGTTTGTGCTATGGTATACTTCTGCTCGATATCCTCGATCAACTCCTTGCCTTTTACCGTGGTTTCCAGTTTCTTAAGCTTTTCAAAAGAATCGGTATAAAGTGCCTGTGCATCCTCTATTTTCTTCCCTTCAGTCTTTGCAGCAGCTTCATCGCTGGCAACCACCGTTGTCAGTAAACCCATGTCTACGGCACTCACAGCGCCGGCGATCTTAGTAGCGAGTAATATCTTCACATTGTTGACCTTGATAATTTGCTCGAGCTTGCCATTTATGACGCTCAAACTCCATATACCCGTTACCGTCAGCAAAACCATAAAAGCAATAATAAGCCCCAACCCTGTTTGCAACCTTGTACTTATTTTGAGATTACCTAATTTCATCATCATTATGCTCCCAATAAGAAAATGTTTTATCCATATACATTGAATATCGGCAACCATGAATATATATTAAATAAAAAAACTTACGCAATAAATCCAAGGTCAAAACAACCACAATATAGACATCAAGACCGTTGCATAGTCCTGACTTCCTGTTTTTTCCATTTTTATTATTATCTTTCCGCTTTCCGTTATGGTGACGCTGGAACTGTCTGCCGCAAGCAATACATTAATATCGCTGGCTTTCATCATAAAAATCCCTTTTCTGGGTATGTTTCGAGTAGCAATAGGGACACTTTTTTGACCCATATTTTTGTCCTCAATATTATTTTGATTGTAACTATCAGTAAATATAGATTTAATGGTTATTTTTGGCCCGATAAATTGATATTAAACCTGTTTATCATTCTGAACTTTTTTTAAAAACCCCACACATTTCTCACCCGCTTGTTATCTGGTTGTCTTTAATATCATTAGATAATTTAGCCATTTTGCGTTTTGCTTAAGAAATTTTTCACTTTTGTTTGGATTTTTAGAAAATAATTGTTTATACTTTTTTCGTGCTTGGCCCATTGTCATTTTGTGGGTTAAATTTTAAAAACGGTATATAAAACATGATCGAATACGTAGCAATTTTTGTCATGATGTTCATTGCAGCGATTATCGCTGTGATTATCATAGGCGCGTCACATCTGCTCGGCCAGAGAACAAAGGGTAAGGCAAAACTCGCTCCTTATGAATGCGGCATGACGACAAGCGGTCCGACCCGCAGAATGATGACCATACGGTACTACATTGTGGCCATGCTCTTTCTTGTTTTCGACATAGAAATCATCTTCCTCTATCCCTGGGCAGTCATTACAAAAAGACTGGGGCTCTTCGGTTTTATAGAAATGCTTGTTTTTGTCATTATACTCTTCATCGGGTATATCTACATCTGGAAAAAAGGTGCATTGGAATGGGAATAGAAAATACCGTACCGATAAAAATGGTCGACTTCATTGTCAACTGGGCCCGGAAAAATTCACTTTTTCCGGTCACTTTCGGCCTTGCCTGCTGTGCCCTTGAGATGATGGTGGCAAGTTCTGCCGAATATGATATCGCCCGATTCGGCGCTGAGGTTTTCAGACCTTCACCCCGGCAATCGGACCTGATGATCGTCGCCGGAACACTTACAAAGAAAATGGCTCCTATGGTCAAGAGGATCTATGAACAGATGCCTAACCCCAAATGGGTCATCGCCTTTGGCGCCTGCGCTTCGTCGGGCGGCATATTCAGGTCCTACAGCGTAGTGCAGGGTGTGGACCAGATAATACCTGTAGACGTGTATATTCCTGGATGTCCTCCAAGACCGGAAGCCCTGCTCAAGGGCCTTATAGAACTCCAGAAAAAGATCCAGAAAGAAACGATAAAAGACAGACCATTAATTACTCTTGGAAGGACTGCATGAGTGATACGAACAAACTTTTTGAAAAGCTCTCCGGGAAGTTTGGAGATAAAATCCTTAATACTGCCTTCGCCTTCGGAGAACCGGTTGTGTCAGTTGATAAAAAAGCCATCAGGGAAATACTTCTTTTCCTCAAGGAAGACAAAGACCTCTCCTACGATATGCTTATTGATCTCTTCGGGATTGACTATCCGGGGGAAAAACCGCGCTTTGAAATTGTCTATATTCTCCGTTCTGTAAAACAGAATAACAGGGCAACAATAAAAACAAGGACCACAGAGGACGGTATCGATACCGTGAGCAACATATGGAAAGCGGCAAATTGGCTTGAACGCGAGACTTACGACATGTTCGGCATACGTTTCAAAGACCATCCCGATCTTCGCAGGATCTATACGGTTGACGATTTTGAAGGTCACCCATTGAGAAAGGATTTCCCCGTTGAGGGATATGATTATGATAAACCCTTTACGGTAATATTAGAGGAAGAAAAGGCGTAGATGACAGAATCAAAGTACATGACACTCAATATGGGACCACAGCATCCGGCAACCCACGGGGTGCTCCGGTTCGTCCTTGAACTCGACGGAGAAACAGTCATTACAAGTGTACCCCATATCGGATACCTCCATCGCGGAATTGAAAAACTCATGGAATGCAAGACCTACTGGCAGTCAGAGCCGTTCACAGACAGGCTCGACTACACAAGCGGCATGTCTAATAACCTTGCCTACTGTCTTGCCGTAGAAAAACTGCTTGGCATTGAAATACCGAAAAGGGCCCAGTATATCCGGGTCATGCTCAGCGAGCTCCAGCGGATTGCCGCCCACATACTCTGGCTCTCCACTCACGCACTCGACCTCGGCGCCATGACGCTCTTCTTTTACGGATTCCGGGAGAGGGAAAACTGCCTCAAATTAATGGAGACAGTATCAGGGGCCCGTCTCATGCCTGATTATATACGTTTTGGCGGTTTAAGAGAAGACCTCCCCGATGGGTTCCTTGCTATGGCAAAAACCTTTATCGATGATTTCCCCAGCAGGATTGACGAGTACGAGACCCTCCTGACAAAGAATATCATATGGAAAAAAAGGACCCAGGATATCGGCATTCTTTCTGCTGAAGATGCCATAAACTATAGCGTTACCGGCCCGGTCCTCAGGGCTTCCGGCGTCAACTACGATGTGAGAAAGGCATATCCCTATTCGAGTTATGAAGACTTTGATTTTGAAATACCCCTCGGTACTAAAGGGGATGTTTATGATCGATATCTTGTGAGATTACTGGAGATGAGACAATCCGTCAGGATCGTCAAAGAGGCTATAAAGAAGCTCCCCGAAGGACCTGTGCGTGCCTCGGCGCCTGAATACATTGCACCGGATAAAAATGCTGTGGAGAAGGATATCGCAGCCCTCATAAGCCATTTCAAACTCATGGCTGACGGTCTCAAGCCGCCCGTGGGTGAAGCCTATACCTCTATTGAATCTTCCAAGGGAGAGCTTGGTTTTTATATCATAAGCGACGGCACAAGCAAACCTTACCGGGTAAGGATTCGCCCGCCATCATTTCTGAACCTTGCATCCATTCCGAGGATGATAGAAGGCGCACTGGTGGCAGATGTGGTTTCCGCGATAGGAAGCGTTGATGTAGTGCTTGGAGAAATAGACAAATAAGGTTGACTATGACAGATATAATTTTCAGCTCATGGCAGGGTAATATAATCGATAACAGAGGCAAGGCAAAAGAAGCCTTTGCCCCTCTCACGGTCAAACTCCCTGCTGAGTTCGAAAAAGGCTCCCCTGTCAAGGCATTCATAGGCTGGGATGGCATTATCCTCTGCAACGAAGATGTAGATGTCGTCGATATGTCTCTCAAATATGTGGAAGCGGTCCAGAAAGAATCCTGCGGACGATGCCTGCCCTGTAGAATAGGCAGTAAAGTTATATGGTCCATTTTGAAAAATATTGCCGGCGGCTCCGGTAAAGCAGGAGACCTTGAAAAGATCAGCGAAACTGCGCTTACTATACGGGACGGCTCAAAATGCCAGATCGGGCAGACCGGTTTTATTCCTCTCCTCCATGCCTTTGAGCATTTCCGCCCTCAATTCGAACGGGCCATAACAGAACAGAAAAAGGCTCGCCAGGGCGAATATAGAGTTTCCGTTACTGCCCCCTGCATGAGTGTGTGCCCCACCCAACTCGATATACCACGATACGTCGAAGATATAGGCGAAGGAAGATTTTCCGACTCCCTTGCGACAATACGGGAAAATACCTGTCTTGCCGGAACATTGGGCAGGGTTTGTGTACGTCCATGTGAATCGAATTGCAGAAGGGCCAATATTGATGAAGCAATCTCAATAAAATACCTCAAGAGGTTTGCCGCTGACTACGAAATAGAAAAAAATATTACGCCGCCAGCGGATAACAAAATAACAAGCGACAAAAAGGTGGCCGTTATCGGCGCGGGACCGGCAGGACTCTCCTGTGCGTATTATCTCGTTCAGATGGGCTATAAGGTAACCGTCTTTGAAAAACTGGGCGAGCCCGGAGGCATGGCCGCAGTGGGTATCCCTGATTATCGTCTGCCGAGAACCATACTTGGCGGCGAGGGAGCATTCGTTGAGGCCCTTGGCGCTGAGATACGCTATAACGTGACACTCGGCAAAGACATAACCATTGCACAACTTCAGAAAGAATACAATGCCATCTTCGTCGGCGTCGGTGCACACGGAAGTTCACCTATGGGCGTTGACGGTGAGGACAAAGGCTATAACGGTTTTATTGCAGGCGTAAAGTACCTCCTCGACATCAACCTGGGGAAAGACCCCTATCCCGAAGGGAAAAAAGTTGTTGTTGTCGGCGGCGGCAACGTTGCCATGGACTGCGTCAGGTCCTCTTTCAGGATTGGCAAACCCGATGTGCACCTCGTCTACAGAAGGACAAAGACAGAGATGCCCGCAGACCCCGTAGAGATACGGGAAGCAGAGGAGGAAGGTGTTAACTTCCATTATCTCTGCAATCCCAAAAGGATCATTGAGAAAAACGGCAAAGTTACCGGCGTTGAATGCATACGCATGGAACTGGGTGAGCCCGATCAGAGTGGTCGGAGAAGACCCGTTCCTGTGCCTGATTCAGAGTTCATTATCGACACAGATATTCTTATACCTGCCATCGGTCAGGTTGTCGATTTTTCTTGTCTTGAAAAGAAGGAAGATTTTTCCCTCACCAAATGGAATACATTCCAGGTCAACCAGGAGACCTTCGAAACATCAATAAAAGGTATCTTTTCAGCCGGCGACTGCGAAACCGGCCCTGACGTCCTTGTCCGGGCCTGTGGAAACGGGAAGCGTGCCGCATGGAAGATCGACGAGTATCTCAAAGGTGAAGAACCTAAACCCCGTATGAGCGAGAAATTTGTACGCTTTTTCGGTGATGTGAAGGTCTATGATAAAAAAGAAAACTTAGGCATTGTGGGCGGCACACACAGGCACCACCTGAAAACTATGGAACCGGAAATCAGAAAGTGGGTCTTTGACGAAGTCGAAGATGGCTACAGGACAAACGAAGCCATTGAAGAGGCATCACGGTGCCTTCGCTGCTATAGAATAGGCATGATCGCAGTTGGTTGAAAAGGGAACAGGCATGATAAGACTTACCATAGATGGCAAAGAGATACAGGCTGAAGAAGGCAGAACCATACTGGAAGCTGCACGGGAAAATGGCATCTCCATACCTACCCTGTGCCATCATAAAAATCTGCTCCCCATCGGTTCATGCAGGCTCTGTATTGTCGAAATAGCAGGATACGAGAAACCAATGGCTTCCTGCACCACAAATGTCGTGGAAGGGATCTCGGTCACTACACAATCGGAAAAGCTTTTCAAGATGCGGCAGGAGTACCTCAAATTCCTCCTTATCCATCATCCCCTTGACTGCCCTATATGCGACGCAGGCGGTGAATGCAAGCTCCAGGACCTTACCTTCGAGCACAAGGTTGAAAAAGTCGATCTTACTGCCGAAAGGGAAACAAAGACGGCAAAACCCTATGCGACGGCCCTCATCCGGTATTCGGAAGACCGATGCGTACTCTGTCTGCGATGCGTCCATGCATGTAGAGAGATTTCAGGCAGAACGGTCCTTGCCCTCGAGGGTTCCGGTATCGAAGCACATATGGCGCCTGTTAACGTCAACGATTGTATCTCCTGTGGAGAATGTCTTAATGTCTGTCCCGTAGGCGCACTTACAGAACAATCGAGTCCCTTAAAGAGCAGAAAATGGCAGACAGAGCGAAAGACAACGACCTGTCCTCACTGCGGTTTCGGCTGTTCTCTTGTGCTCGATGTTTTTGAAGACAGATTCATTACAAAGATTTTAAGCGACGCTGATAACCTTCCCAACAAAGGCTCCCTCTGTGTTATGGGACGTTTTGGCTATGATTTTGCAAACCATGATGCGCGGGTCAAAACACCTGCTATCCGGGACAACGGCACGATGAGAACATGTGAACTCACCGAGGCAGTGGAAACTACCGCTGCGGCGCTTACAAGAATGACCAAAGAAGGAAAGCGGAGCGGTTTCATTGTTTCTCCGAGGGCAACAAACGAAGAAATTACCATGGTCCTGCAGATCGCCAGATGCTTTCCCATGAGCGTTATTGGCACCACGGGACAGTATCATACAGGCAAGATACTCAACAGTTTTCGTCAGATGGGTATACCCTATTCCTACGAGTATGACAATTTGTCAACATGTGACCTTGTGGTAGTAGCCGGCGCGGACCTTCTTGCCAATAACCATCTCCTGGCCAATAAAGTCAGAGAAGCAGTCAAATTAAATGGCGCAAAGGTGGCCGTCATTGACCCATCGCCAACGGCCCTTACGGAAATTGCCGATGTATGGCTCAAGACAACGCCGGGAACAGATACATTCCTTTTTAACAATATCGCAAAGCAGCTTATCGCTGGTAAAAAATACGACACCGATGCAGAGACAATCACTGGTTTTGCTGATTTTACAGCAGGTCTTGAAAAATACGGAAAACAGGAAGCATTGCAGCAATGCGGTATCGACGAAAAGAGTTTGGACAGGTTCACTGCCCTTTTCTCCAAAGCTGATACTGTCGCCGTCATCTTCGGTTCAGGGATCACCGCTCACGATGAGAGCATGGCGGCGCTCCTTAATCTCTGTCTCTTAAGGGGTCTCCAGAAGAAGGGGCTTATCATGCCCACTTCACTGCAATCAAATGCTGTCGGGGCACTTTCGATTCTGACAAACCCCACTTCCCCCCGGGACATCGTAGAGAATGCAGGCATCGGTGGACTTCTTATCTATGAAGATGACCCTTTCCACTATCTGAATGGTGTCTTCACTGAGGAAGCGATGAAGAAAAAATCTTTTGTCACTGTCTGTGACGCGCTCCCCACATATGCCTTTGACTATGCAAACATTACCATCCCCACAGGGACCTTCGCGGAAAAGGAAGGGACTTTTGTTGCCGAAGACGGTTTTGTGCGGAAGGTCGAGCGGGCACGGGGCAATGCCTCAATGGGATTTGAATTTCTGAAGATGCTTCTTAATAAACTCTGCGGCGGTCTCTATCATAGTGAACAAGAAGCCTTGGCAGGTTTATACAAGAAAGAGGTCCTCTCAGAGGATGGAAGCGGCAAAGGAAGGCTTTTTCCAAGGACTGAAGAAATACGTTTTCTCATATCTCCTGCTGCTGATGCGAAACCGGCACGCCCCTTTACTCTTGTCATGAGAAATATTTTCCTCAATCACCATTTGTCAGACAAGGTTGTTTATTCAAAAACAGGCTTTCTGAATAACCCGGCCATCGCAGGGAACAAGCTGTTCATCTCTCCGGAAGACGCAACAGCCCTTACCATAGCAGAGGGCGACACGGTTACCCTTGAGTCCGATTTTGGCACAGCGCAGGAACGGGCCTCAATCAAAAAAGGGCTTAAACAAGGTGTTGTTGAATACAGGATGTCAAAAAACAGGCAGAATATTTTGAAACTTGCCGGCGGTTGCGAAAAACATATCCCGGTAACGGTTAAAAAAGGCTAAAGTATGGAACCGATTTATATAATAATTGAAATGATAGTGAAAAACATCGTTGTAGTGATGGTCCTCATGGGTCTTGTGGCTTATACGACACTGCTTGAGAGAAAGCTCCTCGGCTATATGCAGGTCCGTTTAGGGCCCAACAGGGTGGGGTATTTCGGTATCCTCCAGCCTATAGCTGATGGCATAAAATCCTTTTTTAAAGAAGATATCATACCCAACGAAGCCGATAAAACACTCTACGTCATAGCGCCAGGCATCTGCCTCTTCACCGCCCTATCCATGTTCGCGGTGATCCCCTTTGGAAGCACTATTACGCTCTTCGGAAGAGAAATCAAGATGGTTGTAGCCGATATCGATGCCGGCCTCTTGTATGTCCTTGCCCTGGCAACCCTCGGCGAGTATGGCGTTGTCCTCGGCGGATGGGCATCGGGAAATAAATACGGGGTGCTTGGTTCCCTTCGGGCGGCCGCCCAGATGATAAGCTACGAAGTAGCCTTGGGCCTTGCCGTAATCGGCGTCATCATCCTCGCCGGATCACTGAGGCTCACCGATATCATTGCAGCCCAGCAGGTGGGGTCATGGTTCATTCTCAAGTATCCCTTCGGCTTTGTCTTCTATCTCATTGCGGGACTCGCCGAGATAAACAGGACACCCTTCGATATGCCCGAATCAGAGAGCGAACTGGCATGCGGCTTTAACATCGAATACAGCAGTATGAAGTTTGCCACATTTATGATTGCAGAATATGCCCACATGTTTGTCGTGGCCGCTGTTGCAACTACGCTGTTTCTCGGCGGCTGGTCAGGTCCTTTTCTTCCCGGGCCGATCTGGTTTCTCATAAAGGTATTTGCCATCATTTTCTTCTTTATCTGGGAGAGAGGCACATTCCCCCGTTTGAGATACGACCATATCATGCATTTCGGATGGAAGGTGCTTTTACCCCTTACACTCCTCAATGTGGTCGTTACAGCCCTTCTTGTGGCTCTGGGAGTCTTGTAATGAAGGTGATTTCATGATTATACCGCTACTCAAAGGACTATGTCTCACATTCAGCAGGATCTTTTCCAAGCCTATCACCATCCGGTACCCGGAACAGAAACATCCCATGCCTGCCCGGTGGAGAGGCGTTCACTACTTCCGAAAAAACGAAGCTGGTGAGACGGCCTGTGTTGCTTGCGGTCTCTGCGTGGCAGTCTGTCCCAATACCTGTATTACCCTTGAGATTGGCGAAAAACCCGATGGAAAACGCTTCCCTCTTAAATACGAGATCGACGTCTGGCGGTGCATCTTCTGTGGTTTCTGTCAGGATGCCTGCCCTGTTAATGCCATTAATCTCGGGCAGGGCTATGAAGAAGCCCATTACCGGAAAGAGGATTTAGTGCTGAACACAAAAACACTGCTCTCCATGTACGAGGAAAAGATATGATTGGTATCGACATTGGATTCAAGTGGTTCATCTTTGTCGTCACGGCGCTTCTTGCAACAGGGTCCTCCCTGATGATGGTGACGAGAAAAAATCCTATTCACAGCGCCCTCTGGCTCATCGTGACCTTTTTCTCCATAGCAATCATCTATGTGCTCCTCAATGCCACGTTTATCGCAGTGGCACAGGTAATGGTTTACGCCGGAGCAATCATGATGCTCGTCCTTTTTGTCATTATGCTGATCCACCTTGAATGGGGCAAAGCACAACCGGCACCAAAGTATTCATTCCCCAAGCTCATGGGTGGTCTTATCACCGTCATGTTTTTCCTTCAGGTCCTTGCAGGGATCATGGCATATACGAACATAGGCAAAAAAGATACCTATACCCCTGAGATGCTCGCCTCCATGGGTAATACCCAGGCAATAGGAACTTTACTCTACGGCAAGTATGTTTTTGCCTTTGAAATAGCTTCGATTCTGCTCCTTGTTGGCATTATCGGGGCAGTAGTGCTTGCAAAGAAGATAAAGGATTAGGAGAAGATAATGTTACCGGATATACCACAGAATCTTTATTACTTACTGGGAGCAGTCCTCTTCACCATAGGCGCTGTGGGAGTCATTACGCGTCGAAACGCAATAATCGTATTCATGTGTATCGAACTCATGCTCAATGCGGTAAATCTCACATTCATCGCCTCAGGTAATTTTCTTAACTCCCTTGACGGGGTAATCTTTGTATTCTTTATCATGGCTGTCGCGGCCGCAGAAGCGGCAGTAGGACTTGCCATATTCGTGCTCATATTCAGGCTGAAAGGAACGATAAACGTTGATGATATTCATTTGCTTAAAGGCTGAGAGGTTTTAGATGGCTGACTATATCTGGCTCATACCGGTATTTCCCGCAATCGGTTTTCTCATTAACGGTCTCCTGGGGATAAAATTTCCCAAGACACTTACCGCGTGGGTTGCCTGTCTTTCCGTATTCTGTTCTTTCGTGGTATCAGCGATCATTTTTAAACAATTCCTGGACCTGCCCGCTGAGGCAAGGGTCTTTGAAATGACTGCATTCGACTGGATCGTCTCCGGTGATTTCTCTACACAGATCGCCTTCAGGATTGACGCTCTCTCTATCATTATGTGCCTCATCGTCTCAGGCGTGGGCTCTCTTATCCACGTTTACTCTGTCGGTTACATGCACGGTGAAGCCGGTTTCAGACGTTTCTTCACCTATCTGAACCTCTTCGTCTTTATGATGCTTATCCTCGTCACAGCAGACAACCTCCTCCTCATGTTCGTAGGCTGGGAAGGTGTGGGACTCTGTTCCTACCTCCTCATCGGCTACTACTATGAAAAGGACTCCGCTGCCAATGCCGGTAAAAAGGCATTTATTGTCAACAGGATCGGTGACCTCGGCTTTCTTCTCGGCGTGTTCCTCCTTGTTACTACGCTTGCGAGCAATGGTGTCTGGACTTTAAAATACTCTGAGCTACAGGCCAACGCACATCTTCTCACCCCTGCGCTTGCAATGGCTATTACGCTCCTCTTCTTCCTCGGCGCAACGGGAAAATCAGCACAGATACCTCTTTACGTCTGGCTCCCCGACGCAATGGAAGGTCCCACACCGGTCAGTTCCCTGATCCATGCGGCGACGATGGTCACTGCCGGCGTCTATATGATCGCACGGCTTAACTTTTTCTACACGATGGCTCCCACGACATTGCTCGTGATAACCATTATCGGACTTCTGACAGCCTTTTTTGCCGCAACCATCGGCTGTGCACAGTACGACATTAAGCGTGTCCTTGCCTACTCCACAGTGAGTCAGCTCGGCTATATGTTTGTCGGCGTCGGCGCAGGCGCTTATGCTGCCGGTATCTTCCATCTCATGACCCATGCCTTCTTCAAGGGGTTGCTCTTCCTCGGCGCAGGAAGCGTTATGCATGCCATGAGCGGTGAACTGGACATGAGGAAGATGGGCGGATTACGAAAAAAGATACCCATCACCTACTGGACCTGTTTTATCGCCTGCCTTGCCATTGCAGGCGTCCCCGGTCTCTCCGGCTTCTTCAGCAAAGACGAAATACTCTGGATGACATACAGTAGAAATGGCGCCAATATCTGGTTCTGGCTTTTCGGCGCAGCCACCGCAGGCCTCACCGCCTTCTATATGTTCAGGATGTTCTTCAATACCTTCCACGGCACATGCCGGGCATCGGAAGAAGTAAAACACCATATACACGAATCTCCCAAGGTAATGACCATACCGCTTATGGTCCTTGCGGTCCTTTCTCTTGTTGGCGGCTATGTGGGCGTTCCCCATCTTTTAGGCGGCTCAAACTACATCGAAAAATGGCTTGAACCGGTCTTCGGCCATGCCCCTGCGCCAGCAGCGCAGTCCATGCATGCCTTTGATCTCAGCGTTATCGGCAACGCCTTCGCGTCTTCAGGAGCATCAGGTACAGTTCACGAGACTTCCGCTGAACTCTATCTCATGATTGCCGCCATAGTCATCGGCCTCTCCGGTATCTTTATCGCCTGGCTCTTCTATGTGAAAAACCCGGAACTCCCGAAAAAATTCGTAAAGAAATTTGATGGTTTATTCAATCTAGTGCACAACAAATACTTTGTCGATGAGATATACGGTTTCATATTTGTGAATAACCTTTTCAGACTCGGTAATCTTTGCAAAAACTTTTTCGATGAAAAGATCATCGACGGTATCATAAACGGCACTGCCTCTCTTGTGGCAGGCATGGGCGGTCTTTTGCGACGTCTGCAGAACGGTCTGGTCCAGGGCTATGCCTTTGCCATGATACTCGGCGCGATCTTTGTCCTCTATTTTATGATAAGAATGATTCCATGAAGGTGTGTAAATGACTGTAATGTCTATTCCAATACTCAGTTTTCTCATATTCTTTCCCCTTCTGGGCGCTCTACTCCTGCTCTTTGTAGATCGCAAGTATAGCCTTTTCATCAAAGGCTTCACGCTCGTCTTCTCGCTCATTGAGCTTGCCTTCTCGATTCCCCTCTTTTTTCTCTTTAACGATAAGGCGAAAACAATGCAGTTTGTTGAAAAGGTTGGCTGGTTTCCTGAATGGGGGATCAACTATTTCCTCGGCATAGACGGCATCAGTCTGCTGCTTCTTTTACTGACCACTTTCCTTACCGTCATCTGTGTACTCTGTTCCTGGAATTCTATTGAAGACAGGATTAAGGAATATTACATTACCTTTCTCTTCCTTGAAACAGCCATGATCGGCACCCTCTGCTCGCTTGATCTTGTCCTCTTTTATATATTCTGGGAGCTGATGCTCATTCCCATGTACCTTCTGATTGGTATCTGGGGCGGGCCGAGAAGGATTTACGCGGCCATCAAGTTTTTCCTCTTCACCATGGCTGGCAGCGTTCTCATGCTCATCGCCATCATGGCCCTCTACTTCTTTTATTATAATGCAACCGGCGTTTATACCTTTAATGTCCTTGATCTCTATCAGGCAAGCATCCCCATCGCCAAACAGTACTGGTTTTTCGCGGCCTTCGCACTCTCCTTCGCCATCAAGGTCCCCATGTTCCCTGTCCACACATGGCTGCCCGATGCCCATACCGAAGCGCCGACTGCAGGCAGTGTAATCCTTGCCGGCGTGCTCCTCAAAATGGGCACCTACGGTTTTTTACGGTTCGCCATACCTCTTTTCCCTGCCGCTGCTTTTGATGCAGTGCCCATCATTTCCATACTGGCCATCATCGGCATTATCTACGGCGCAATCGTCAGCATGGTGCAGCCCGATTTAAAGCGTCTCATCGCCTTCTCCAGTGTAAGCCACATGGGTTATGTAATGCTCGGCATCTTCGCCTTTAATATGCAGGGTCTCCAGGGCGGCATCTACCAGATGCTCAATCACGGTATCAGTACAGGAGCGCTCTTCCTTATCGTCGGTATGGTCTATGAGAGAAGGCATACACGGATGATCTCCGATTTCGGCGGCTTAGCAAAGACAATGCCCATATTTGCTGTCTTCTTTATGATCATTACCCTCTCCTCCATCGCCCTTCCCGGCACCAACGGCTTCGTAGGGGAATTCCTCATCCTCCTGGGCGCATTCAAGAGCAATATGGTCTACGGCATACTCGCCACGAGCGGCGTAGTGCTCGGCGCTGTTTATATGCTCTGGATGTTCCAGAGGGTCATGTTTGGAACCATCACCAAAGAAGCAAACAGAAACTTGAAAGACCTGGGCGCACGGGAGATACTGATCCTTTCTTCCATGGTTTTTTTCATCATCCTTATGGGTGTATATCCGAAGATGTTTTTCAATAAAATGGATACAACCGTCACGGAGTACCTCGGTTTCATAAAAGCAAAAAATGCTCAATACAGGGTACTTACACCAAGCCCGGAACAGACCGGGGCAGTAGTAAAAAGTTTATCGAATATGACAAAATAGAGGTGGCACGTTAATGATTCCCGCTTCAGAGTTTAAATGGATACTCCCCGAGATCATCCTCACCGGATGGGCGCTTGTACTCCTGCTCATCGGCGGCTTTTCGAAGGGCGCACTTTCCTCAAGAATATCAGGTATACTCTGTCTTGTCGGTTCTTTTTCGGCGCTTTTTTGCACCCTCAATCTCTGGGGCGTAAACATTGATATCTTCAATAAACTCTATACCATTGATGATTACGGCACCTTTTTAAAAGTAGTTTTCCTTATTGTCCTGACCCTTGTAACAATCATCTCCTTCCGCTACACCGAGCGTGAAGGCATCGCCTCCGGTGAATACTATTCGCTCCTCATGTTCGGCGTACTGGGTATGATGGTCATGGTCTCTTCACACCACTTCATTACCATCTTTATCGGCCTCGAAGTCATGTCTCTTTCGATCTATATCCTCTGCGGACTTCTGAGAAACAATGTCAAGTCTGTTGAAGCATCATTGAAATATTTTCTTCTCGGGGCCTTCGCAACAGCTTTTCTTCTCTACGGCATTGCCCTTATATATGGCTCGACAGGCATACTTGATCTCGTGGAACTTAAACGGTATCTCCTCACGAAACAGCCTTTCGCAGTGACGATGTTCCTCGCAGGGATAGGACTCCTCATTGTCGGCTTCGGCTTTAAAATAGCCTCGGTGCCTTTCCATATGTGGACGCCCGATGTCTATCAGGGAGCGCCCACATCGATCACTGCATACATGGCAACGGGAGTAAAGGCAGCGGCATTCGGGGCACTGGTTAGGGTTTTTTATACTGCGCTGCTCCCCTTCATCTGCGGATGGTCCACTATTTTATGGGTTATTGCGGTACTCACCATGTGCATCGGGAATATTACAGCCCTTGTTCAGCGTGATGTCAAACGACTTCTTGCCTATTCCAGTATTGCCCATGCCGGGTATATCCTCGTGGCCTTCATCACCGGCGACAGGGAATTTACCTCAAGCATTCTCTTCTATCTCCTCGTCTATACCTTCATGAACATCGGCGCCTTCACCGTGGTAATCATGCTCGGAAGGAACGGCGAAGAGAATACGGATATCGACAGCTATGCAGGCCTTGGCGTCCGTCGCCCCTTTATCGCCCTTTGTATGAGCATTTTTCTCCTCTCCCTTGCAGGCATACCGCCTCTCGCCGGATTTGCCGGTAAATTCTATGTCATCAGCGCAGCCGTAAAATCACAGTATTACTGGCTTGCCGTAATTGCCGTCCTGAACAGCGTCGTTGCCGCTTATTACTATCTACGTATCATAACGAACATGTATTTCAAAGAACCCATCAGGGAACTCGGCGTGATCGATGACGCTCCCCAGTACGGCTTTGTCATGCTTGTCTGTGTATGGGCGCTCTTCCATATGGGTATCTTTCCAAGAATGTTTATACTACTTGCGCAACAGGCTACAAGAATATTCTTGTAAGTGTCTATTCAACAATATAACGATATCTGATTTTTCAGTGGTCTTCACTCATCATCACATCAAGAGGGCTCTTCGGGGCGTTCTTCATATCTCTCATAACATGCGTGTAGATCATTGTTGTTTCAACATTCTTATGACCCAGAAGCTCCTGCACCTCCCTGATATTGACCCCGTTCATGAGCATATGGGTGGCGAAACTGTGGCGCAGGGTATGCACCGTAGCATGCTTCACAATACCGGCTTTCCGGAAGGCCTTCTTGATGGTGGATTGGATCAGTTTGTTGCTGATATGGTGGCGTCGTATCGTGTTGCTTCTGGGGTCCACGGAGAGTTTTCCGGCTGGAAATACATATTGCCATGCCCATTCTTTGCCTGCATTTGGATACTTCCGGTCAAGAGCACCGGGAAGATAGACCTCACCATACCCTACTGACAGGTCTTTTTCATGGAGTGTCTTTACCCCTTCAAGATGGAGGCGTAAACTGTCCTGAACGAACCCGGGCAATACCGTTGCCCTGTCATTATCGCCTTTGGCCTCGCGGACTATGATTTTCCGGGCGTTATAGTCGATATCTTTCACTCTTAACCGGGCGCATTCCATGAGGCGAAGTCCCGAACCATAGAGCAGTTGGGCAACAAGCAGCCCTTGCCCGGAAAGGTTCTCAAAAAGGAGCTTTACCTCGTCAACAGAAAGAACTACCGGGAGCTTTTTTCCCCGCTTTGCCCGTACTGCGGTACCAAAATCTTCAAAATCCTTTTGCAAAACATCCCGAAACAGAAAAAGCAAGGCGTTAAAAGCCTGGTTTTGCGTTGAAGATGCTACCTTTTGCCGAATAGCCAGGTAACTGAGAAAATTCTTTACATCTTTTTGCGAAGGCTCGGACTGCTTTGTTTCAGCCAGGTAAGCAAAGAACCTTTTTGCCCAATCAAGATACGTCCGTTCCGTACTATATGAATAATGTTTCAGACGTATCAATCGTCTCATCTCGCCAAGGGCGCTCTCAGGAGTAAATGCCTTTGCCTCTATCTCATACAATGTACGCGTGTCTGAACTGCCTTCAAAATGTTCGAGGTAGAGCACCACAGCCTCCTCTGCCTGTCGGAACTGCCAATCTGAATAGACCCCGTCGGACCGTAAGGAAGCTATAAACCCCTGGGACAGCAACTTTATGTCGCCAGGTTCATTCTTGTTAAGAAATCCGAGAAATTTTTTGACCCAGAGTGCGTACCAGGGGATGTTCGTTGCAGGTACCATCTTCCTGGTTCTCAAGAACTCCTGAAACTCCGGCAGAACATCCTTCATATCGCTCCTGGATAATTTACCCATAAAAAACAACCTTCTCTTTTTCTGATATTACCGACCAATTATACCATTTAGGCAGAATCACGCAACAATTATATTGTAATTATTATATTTTTGTTGTTGCCATTTTCCAATATGCTCTGTATGATAATAAATAGTTGATAATAAAGACGATCGTATATTAAGTTGTTGGACAGAGGAGGAGGAACGAAGATGAGAAAACTTCTTTTGGTAACACTGCTGATTTTGACAGGGTGTTCCACGGTCGGTAATGTGATACCTATCAGTGGCGACACCTACACAGTGACATCATCCGGTCACTATACATCATGGTCAGGACTGAAAACAGAAGGCATCCAACTTGCAAATGAATTCTGTGCAAAGAAAAATAAGCATATGGCGATTGTTAGCTGGGAAACACATGGTGTAAGAGGGTGGTCGCCGCAAGAGGCAGAACTCACTTTCAAATGCTCAACGGAACTACCCACCGAATAGTGGCTCAACGGGTTATCTGAAAGGAGCTGAGGAAAATATGAATGGAAACATGTCGGAATATATCAATAAGTTCTATGATCTACAAGCAGAAGCTACAAAAGAAGTGATGAAGATGACCTTCTTTCTTAACTATGGAGGTATCGCAGCGACACTCACTGCTTTCGGCAGTTCATTTTTTCGGATACACTCACGCCCCTTAATTTCTTGCCTCGTTATCTTCCTTGTCGGCTTAGCTTTTGCAGTCTTTATGGCCATAGAGTTGAGAACATTTGCTTTTGATATGTTTTCTAAAGCAACTGAACCGTCTGCTACTAAAGAGGAGTTGGAGACTGCCGTGAAAAACCATCGCGGTAGACGAACGGTGTATGGTCTTTGTATTGCAAGTCTGGCATTCTTTGCTTCAGGTATTATTGTGGGATTTATTGTGTTAGTTACTTCATTCTGACTTAAGGGTGATTGCCCAACGAGGCGGTGCAGCGAATCCGCGCCAAGCGCGTCTCGCTGACCTTTGTGTTATACGATCAGAAAAGGAGAACCTAATGGGATTTATTGAAAAACTATTCGGTCAAAAGAAACAATTAGAACCTTTCCCTGAAAACAAAAGTGATGCTGAAAAATTAAACTGGTTCAAGAAAACACAACCATGGGATAAAGTCGATGAAAGGATAATAGATGCTATTGTAAACAAATATAAGGGCAACCCCATGCTTGTTGTTTTTGTTGTTACCTCTATGAGGCACGGTTTGATCCCGATGTACTGTAGATTAAACAATTCTGAATATCTAAATTCACCCGATCTCATATGTTCTCTTATCGCTCCAATATTCTACAATCTCGGCTCACCCTCTTTCAAAGAGCTTGTAGCATTAGCTGATAATATCTCTAGAAACCCCGACAAATTCAAACTACATTACTCAATAGTCATGGACTCTTTGGAAACCTGTGTAATTTTGGACGAAAATCAGGTTTCTGCATACACAGGTTTAGCCATGGTAAACAGGATACTTAGCAAGAATGATGATGCCTTGGCATATGCCCAAAAGAGTTTAGATGTCATCAAAAAGATGAAAGAAGGAAATATCCCTTTTCATTTAAGCAAAGATGAAAATACAGGAAATTCAATGCAAACATTTGAAGAAACAGAGAAACAATTAAAGCAATTGATAGCAGAAATTAAGAACGTATAACTACCAGATGCAGCTAATAGGCCACAAAACCGGCCTCTGGCTGATCCAGGTGTTATATGAATTAGGATAGCTACCGATGAATTCTAAATACTTTTCTCTCGAAAAGAAAATTGTCTTTAATTGGTTCGAGACACTGATCACAAAATCCATCGAAGAGCTTGAAGGCAATCCATTACCGAATGGAAAACTGGACTACTATAAACAAGAAATCCTTAAGCAATACTGCACCCATCTAATCTCTATAAGAACCTTGGCCGATGGATTAAAATTGATCTATAAGGGCAGGGAAGACGAAATCGCGGCATTTGGCTCAGTAGCGGTCTTGATAAGGGCTTGCTTAGAAAACTATTCCATGTTTCATCACATCTATGTCCAGTCAAGTGATACTCAGGAAACGTATTTCAGATTTTGGAGTTGGGTCCGAGAAGGATTGATATACCGGCAACGCTTGAGCGTTCAAGGACACCCTAACACCAAAAAACTCAAAGAAGAGAAACAAGAAATCGACCGCATCTTCGATGAATTGCGATCTTACCCCTCTTTCCGGTTGTTAACTCCAAAACAACAACGGAAGTATTTGAAAGCCGGGACTTGGTGCTCCTTGAGCAAACGAGACTTACTGGAAAACTCTGGCTTCAACAAAGCATGCTCCAACAACTACTACAATGTGTTCTCATCCTATACGCATCCTTCATTTGGCAGCCACCTCCAGACCTCGCAGGCCGACTTCCACGCGTCAGATACCCTTATGGATACGATGCTAAAAGCACTGTTTATTTGCTCCGGACTGTATCTACAGGCCTATTGTCTGGTATTTCAAGAGCTTGGCAAGTTGCTAACTGAAAATGATAAAGATTTTGTGAACTCTTGGTGTGAGTTGGGAAGCGAATTGATGAAGTAAAACCCATATAACCAAGGTGTGCAGCCAATCGCCGAAAAAGCCGGCTCTGGCTGACGCCCATGTTCGACGCCAATAGGACGACCATGCAAAAAGTCCAATTCGGTGACGTTATATAGGAAAACCTTGTATACCTGATAAAGTGATTGTAAAGGAGCAGAGCAATGGCACGCGGTCCAAACCTGGAAAATAAAGCACGTACTGAGTGGGAATCCCGGCTTCAAAGAATCCTAGACGATGTTCCTGCTGTGGCGAAATACGCAGAAAAAGCTTTAGATAAGGCAATATCAAAAGGTTCGACGATTGTGAGCGCGCATACAATAGCAGACGTATGGCACAAAGGCACCTTCGGATTTGGAAGTTGGGATAATCGTCATAGTCGAATATTATCAGTGTTTGACAAGGCGAATAAAGAGGTTAAAGATCTACTTGAACCGAAATATATATCAGCTGGCTGGAAAGGCTTATATGTAGATTCGGATTCTGTTAAAGTGTATTTGCGTTGATTATGCGCCGTTCACCGCATAGCGGGAAGTTGTCCATGGCCGGAGTTCCGAATAGGTACGTTCAAATGTCGTCGAACAACTGCATGCAGCGGATCGGCAATAAAAGCGCTTGCCTCCCGCTGATGCTGGCGTTGTGTGAAGAATAACGAATACCAAAAACGAAACCTAAAATAAATGAAACAAAAAATAAACATAAGAAGGTATCTAATGGAATCATTTTGGAACTCTCCCGACAAGGTTGATTTGGTTCGGTTTGTTGCTCAATGGCTTGCCGTGGTTAGCACAATCATTGCTCTTATTTTTGCTATGAGATTCTCTACGTTGAAAAATCATGCCGATCTCGCAAAAACAACCGCAGATTCAGAACAACGAACCTTGCTTGAAAATAAAATACAAAAATCAAATAGTGAATTAAGTCTTACACAGAAAGAACTCGAAAGTACTAAGACAAAACTTAATAACCGAATAACTGAGGCAGAAGAAGCCGCAAAGCCTCGACCCTTGCTCGAAAGGTTACGCACCGTATTAATTTCTATTGATCCCAAAATCATTCCAGCTTTAAAACAAGGGAATACAAAATTTAGCGGAGGCATAACAGCTACACAATTCAATGATTTACAGAAGATAGCAAAAGAAGCGGATGCGAAGAAATATATTACTGTAAGCCCAGATGTTAGAATGGGTATCGGCATGGGTCCTGAAGGCGTAACATATGGTGTCGATTTCACTTTAAACCCTCAGTTAATAAAAGATTAACGGCATTATTCAGTTTGCAGATGATAGAGCATGAAAAAACACACAACAAATCTTTGCACCGAACGCGGGGTGATTCCACGCTTTTATCTCCCTTCTTGTTTTTACGATCTTTCATTTTGTTACCTCCTTACCGACCGCGTCGGTGAATTTAGCGTTATGTGAAGAATAAACTTGACTATGAGTGACAATGGTGTACACTGTTAGTACACAATTGGAGGTTAGATTATGAAATTCATAAGCGTACGTGACTTACGAGGGAAATCTGCCGAGGTTTGGAAGAATCTCCCGACAGAACGGGAGTTAATTGTTACCAGCAACGGTCGGCCCATTGCTATTTTATCGGCGGTTAATGAATCAAACCTGGAAGAGTCGCTCTCTGCATTTCGCCAGGCACGTGCCGTCGAGGCGGTTATGAGCCTTCAGCATCAGTCCACG
>PNOF01000032.1 GCA_013824645.1 Syntrophus sp. (in: bacteria)
GGTGTCGGGTCGCCCCAAGGCATCCTTCGATGTCCGCTCAAAAAATGGTGACCTCCTCATAATAGTGGTACAGTTGATTTAGAAATGGAATAATAGCCCATCTCTGGGCGAGAAGGGGAGGCTCCGATAGCTTTGCTGTTGGAGGGGGCGACGCAAGCCCCGGTAATAGCGCAGCGCATGGCGATGCAGGGCGCGGCGCAGATGGAGTTTTCGATCAATGCTGTCGTCCGGGCACACAGCCCATACATGTCTTTCGGCCACACACTACTTTCGTGAAAAACCTGTCAGCTTTGTAAGGATACCGTTATACAGCCCATCAATGACGGTTTTCGATACGTTATGATTATTGCAGAGGAATGAGAAGGCTAGTAGTTCTCCGTCTTTTGTTTTAACATAACCGGAGAGGTTTCTCACGTGGGTCATTGTCCCTGTTTTTGCCTTGATGTTGTTTGCTGCTCCGCCCTTCCAGTTTTTCAGAGTGCCCTCTGTGTCGGGAGCGGCCAGGGAATTGTAGAATACATCAAAATAAGGGCTTTGTGTTATTATGCTGAGAATCTGAGCTGTCTGCTGCGGCGTAATAAGATTGAACCGTGAGAGCCCTGAACCGTCAGCCATGTAGAACCCCTCCAGATTGACCCCGGCCTTTGTGAGTATTTCCCGAACAGCCGAGGTCGCTTCCTGCGCATTGCCTTCTTTCTTTTTTTCTTTTGCCATGGTGAGGAAAAGATTTTCCGTGTAGAGATTATTGCTCAGTTTGTTGACAACCTTAATAATTTCAGAGAGCTTCGGCGAACGATAGACAGCAAGAAGAGTATTGGCTGATGAAGCGTTCAGGTCCTTCACCTGATCACAGCCCCCTCGTGTACAGTATATTTTTCCACTCACTTCTACACCTTTGTCGAGTAGTATTTCCTTGAAGACAAAGGCGCCGAAGGCGGCAGGATTCCTTGCGGCCACGTACTTGATGGTAATTTCATGATTGAGGGGAATTGCGCCTGACAGCAGGATGGTTTTTGAATTATTCATATACTCTGCTTTAATGTCCATATCGGAATTCTTACTACCTGTTGTGACAGTGGGTAAAACGGTGACGTAGGCTGTCTTTGGTTCAATTTCCACTTTTGCTGGGTCATTGATTTTGGCTCCGGGAGAAATGGTGAGGGCGATACAGTTATTATTAAAGGAAAAGGCATCTATGGGCGCCGAAAAACAATGGTCTGTATCATCCCAATGCCAGCCTGCTCCGAGAGGATTATCGTTAAAATATCTATTATCAACAATGATATCACCGGTGATGTTTTTGATACCTTTTTGAATAAGGGTATCTGCCCAGTTTTCAAAGACCTGCGTCGGGTTGTTCTTATTGAAGTATCCTGAAATTGTCGGGTCGCCGGAAGCGGCGATGATAAGGTTCCCCTTGAGGGTCCCCCCGGTAATTGTGCCATCTGTCAGCAATTTTGTTTCATAGGTGAAATCCGGCGAGAGATACAAAAGGGCTGCGGCGGATGTGAAGAGTTTCATGTTTGAAGCGGAAACAAAACGCTTTGTATCATTGTACTGAAATAAAGGCAGGCTGCTTTTCGTCGAGATGATTGAAATGCCGATATGGGCGGATTGGAATGCCTTGTCCTCAACGATGCGGGCCAGACTGGCCCTGAGTTTTTTCATTTCATCAGATGATGCGTAGGAGTCAGAGGAGAAAAAAAACGAAAGAGCGACGCCAATGAGCGCAATGGCAAAGAGTCGTTTCATGGGTGGTGTAGGGTGCATATTGTTTTGCATATCAATAATTTGCCCCAAGGCATCGGTCGTTTTGACATCCTTGCAGACGAATACGTTCCGGGAGCATCTCCTGAAGTTTATTCAGCCTTTTCTGTTTGGTTACGAAGAGGACTTTCTTGTCTGATGAAAGAAGCTTAAAGAACTCTTCCTCGCTGATAAAGATATGTTTTGCATCTTCGTACTTTGATCCCATCTCCAGCTCGCCCGTATAAGAGGCAACGGTGATGCCCCGTTTTATATAGAAAGGGATAGTCTGGTCATATCCTGAATAATTTATGATATAGTCGGCCTTTGTTTTCTGTTCATTGATCATCATCGCGATGTTTTTGGCAGTGTTGAGCCTGTCAACGACATGGAGATTGAAGAGGAGTCCCATCATCACAATAATCGAAAAAAGAGCGAGACCAATAAATATCCGGGAGTATTGGGTGAATTTTTTGAAGAATAATAAGCACAGCATAGCAAAGGACGAAAAAGAGATATACAGGGAAAAGAGCCGTAAGTTTTTCAGAATAGCGGGTGCGTCCCCTGACATGTCTGTGATGTATGCTTTTAAGGGAGATATTTGAACAAGGAAAGCCCCGGCTCCGCATACAAGAAAGATGATCATGTATACAATGATTTCCGCAGATCTGCTTGCCTGCGACTGCCATTTTTCATGAAAGAGATAGCCGAGAATAATAGCCATCGGAGGGAACATGGGCAGAATGTATGGAGGTAATTTTGAACCGGAGACACTAAAAAAAGCGAATACGACTAAGACCCATATGAGCATCAGCCTGAGTTCTTTGGTCTTCCATATGTTGGCAATTGCCCTTGGGATGAAGATCGACCAGGGGAACATGCTGCCGAAAAGAACTGGCAGGAAATAATAAACAGGGCCGCTTCTTTTGTGTTTCGATGTAAGGAATCTGAGGACGTGCTGGTCCATAAAGAAGAAATAAAGGAACTCTTTTTCTCTTAATGAGATGGCGATAATCCAGGGCAGGGTAATAAGCAGATAGATCGCGAGACCCTTTATGAGTTTCATTTCTTTGATAAATCGGAAATTGTGCTCGGTGAGGAGAAACAGGAAGATCGTGCCGCCGAGGAGTATCAGTGCAACAGGTCCTTTTGTAAGGGTGGCAGCGGCAATTGCCATGTAAAAAAGATAGATAAAGAAGGGTTTTTTCTCACGATAGAAGCCATAGAAAGACAGGAGTGAGAGAAAAAGCCAGAATGTAAAGAGCATGTCTGTGGTCACAACTCTTGCCATAGAGAAAAAACCAAAGGAGGTGATGAGAATAATTGAGGATAAAAAGGCCATATGTTCGCTGAACCATCGGCGAATAAAAATGTAGAGGCATAGGACACAGAGAAAGGCGCATAGAGCGTTGGGAAACCTGAAAGCCCATTCATTGACGCCGAAGACCTTAAACGATAACGCGTCAGCCCAGTACAGAAGGGGTGGTTTTTCAAAGTATCTCACGTAATTGATATGGGGGACCGTGTAGTCCTGGAGTTCGTTCATCTCCCTCGGTATCTCTGCGTAGCGCCCTTCATCGGGTTCCTTCAGGGAATAATCGCCGATACCATAAAAGAAAAATGCATAGGAAAGCATGAGGAGAGCGATAATATGTATTGCCCGTTGTTTTCTATTCACGTAACATATACTCCTCTATCAGGTTTGCTCTTTGTAGAGTAACACAACCATTGGGGTGTTACCGATTTTCTCCTCAAAGACCAGGGCGGTACTGGGGAGCGTATTGTTGACTTCTTCTGCGTCTCTCTTCCTTGTCAGAACAAAAAATTTCTTCTGTGGACCCCGCAGGGCCTTTAAACCGGCCATATCGTGTTCGTCGATATGAATGGCTAATTTTCCTACATAATATACATAAACGCCCCGTATACTGCCGTAATAGACCCAGGGGGTGCCGTCCCGAGTCAATGATCTGATCTTCTCGCAGAGGGGCCTGGACGATTTGTAAGGGTTTACTTTATTATAGACTGAAATATTGCCGATTGTGTAAACAGCCACCATGAATATGATGAGGGTGTAAAATGCGTGGGCAATTTTCTTCTTCCTTGTAAAGAAAATGAGCGTGAAGGCTACTAGTAAGGAACAGGCAGCGATGAAGATCTTCTCGAAGAGAAATTCCGGAAAGATATACATCTTATACTTGAGAGGGATAAGATCAAATGCGCCAAGGAAGATATACGTGAAAAGCGTGACGCCCAAGACGCCGAAAGCGATAGCGAGGAAATTATAAACGTATGGAGTATACCTGTTCTTTTCCGTTATAATAGCAGACGCGAGAAAAGAGGCAGCAGGCAATGCCGGCAGCATATACTTACTGATTTTGCCGGATGAAAGGGAAAGAAAGACAAAGATCCAGACAAACCAAATGAGGAAAAACCGCATCGTAGGGTCTTCCTTCCATCTTTTGATCGCCAGATAGATGCCTGTGGGCAAAAAGAGTATCCAGGGGAAAAAATCCAGGGGAAGGGTGGTAAAATAGTAGTATATGGGCCTTTTATGGCTCCAGGCGTCAAAAAATCGCGTCATATTCTGGCGGATGATGTTTTCGTAGAGATAAGGGAATCCTTCTTTCAGATAGACTGCCAGATACCAGGGCACAACAAGGGCAATAAAAAGCAGTATCCCCAGGTAGGTTTCTTTCATTTTCAAAAGGGTAAAATTCTTTTCCGTTGCCAGGTATATGAATATAACAGGAGCGATCAAAGCGATTGCCAGAGGTCCTTTTGTCATAAACGCGCAGGCTGCGGAAACGAAAAACAAATAGTAGAAGCTCTTAGTCCCGGAATGATGAAAGCGGATGAATGAAAGGAATGCGCCTGTAATGAATGCCGCAAAGACCATATCGACCTGAAGATAACGGGCCTGCCAGTAAAAAAGCGGTGTGGTGATGAGTGTAAGGGCTGCTATGAGGGCTTTTTCCCGTCCGGTATACCTATAGAGCACCATAAAGAAAAAGACCCCTGAGAGCAGGGCAAACAATGCTGACGGTATCCGCATGGATGTTTCGTTGCTGAGCCAGAAAAAGGCTTTTGAAGAAAGAGATGTCAGATAATAAAAGAGGGGCGGTTTCTCGCCATATGGCTCGTTATTCAGGTGAGGTGTTACAGGATTATTGTCCAGTTCCAGTGCGATCTGAGCGAAATCCCCTTCATCGGGCGCCCAGAAATCCCTTGATTTCAGGTTGAGCATAAAGAGCATTGTGCAGAGTATACAGAGGAGAATGACTGTTTTTTTCATAATAGATTACGGTTCTCCAGAGAGCTTTTTATGTTTCATTGCCGGAATATGAATGCACGATTTTATCAAGATCGGCCATGGCATCATCCATCGTGGCGGTATTCAATATGTAGGCATCTGCGCGGGCAATCGGTATGGCCGCTCCGTATGAGATTTCCCGTGAATCCCTTTCTTCGAAGGCCTGCGGAGAATCATCAGACCGGCCCCTCGATGTGATCCTTTGGAGTCTGAGTTCCCGTGGCGCGACGAAGGCTATTACTCTGCATGAAGCCTGTGTGCGGATCAGCTCAACTTCCGGCCATGAACGCATTCCTTCCATAAAGGCGATATTGCCTGATGAGGAAAGGGCCGAGGTAAGGGCAATCCGTGTCACGCCCATCCCGTCTTCACCCCTCAGTTCTGTAGATACTTTTGCTGTATTGTCGGCATTCGCTTCGAGTCCCCTTTTTGTTACTGCCTCACGGACAATGTCCCCTGTGGCAAAATAGGGAATACCACGATCATCCGCGTAGACCCGTGCGATATTTTTACCCGATGCAGGCATACCGACAATAATAAAAATCATCACAAAAACTCCTTTAAGCTAACAATTCCGATTCTTTTTTCGTCCCTCGTCCATCGTTTTTATTTAAAAAGGGGTAGGCTGTAAGCCGGGTTCTGTATCCCGCCGGAAGCGGGACAGTGATCATTCCTCTGGTGATTCAGGTTGCCCTGGATCTTGTGCGGCCTACCCGGGTTTTGGACGGGCCATCCATACCGCCTCTCGGCGGCACCCACTTTGGCCTTGCATCGAATGGGGTTTACCAAGCCGCCCGGTCGCCCGTGCGCTGGTGAGCTCTTACCTCACCTTTTCACCCTTACCCCGCAAGAAGCGAGGCGGTATATTTTCTGTGGCACTTTCCCTGGGGTTACCCCCGGTTCCCGTTAAGAACCATTCCGCCCTTTGATGCCCGGACTTTCCTCAGGCTTACACCTGCGACCACCCATCTACCCCTTTTTTTATTCCACCTTTTGCAAGCTTATCGGCAATTCTGTTTTGTTCCCTCGGTATATATTGTATCGCAAAGTGGTCGAAATTGCTTATGATTTTTTTTACTTTTGTTACATATCCTCTTAATATATCATTATTTATTTTATATTTACCGAGGACTTGATTAGCTACGAGGAGAGAGTCTGTATAAGCGGTTACCTCCTGTGCGCCGAATTCAACGGCTTTTTGAAGGCCCCGCAACAAGGCTTCATATTCAGCCATGTTATTTGTCATTTTGCCGAGGTAGACGCTGCCTCTGTATATTTCAACGCCATTTCCGTCAGAGATGACCATGCCTGCGCCGGAGTCCCCGGGGTTACCTGAAGAAGCGCCATCTACATAAATCTGCCAGGGCATTATTCGGTATCTGTGAAATAGAGTATTCTGTTGCAGCTCGGACACTGAATGAGCTCTTTGTTTTTTGTGACTTCAATGTAGAGTTGAGGTGGTATATTCATGAAGCAGCCGAGACATACACCGCCTTTTACGTTTACCACGGCAAGGCCGCTTCGTTTTTCGACAAGCACCATATAGATAGATTTCAGGTGATTATTTACGACAGATAAGAGTTTGTTTCGTGCAGTTTTTAATTCTGTTATGATTTTATCCATGGATTGAATTTCTTTTTCAATGTGATTTTTTTCTATTTCTATTTCTTTCTCTCTCTTCTTCAGATGCAGCAGTGAAGCATTGTAGTCCTTTCTTATATCTTCCGCCTTATCCATTAAAACAAGGACATCCTCTTCCGTCCGGTCATTTGTTGATTTTGCGGCTTCTATTTCTTTCAAACTTGCCTGGTATTCTTTATTTGTTTTCACTTCGTGGAGTTTTGCTTCCAGTTTCTTAATTTTATCTTTATCTGTTTCCAGTTCTTTTTCTTTTTTGTTTCTTTCTTTTTCCAGCTCTTCAATAATCTCTTTTTGTTTTTCTACTTTCTGTTTTGTTTCGTTCAGTTCAGCGTCCATTTCTTGAATTTTTTTCGGAGCCTGAAGGAGTTTAGTCTCGCCCTCGATGATTTTCATTTCTATTTTTTGTGCTTCATAAATAGTGTTTAGTTCTATCTCCACGTGATGCCCTCCAAAATTTTAAGGGGGTGTACCATATGGTGCACCCCCTTGATTTGCGTTTGTATTTTCAACTCTTTTGTACAAATTAATATTCACCATAACCTTAATTAATTAAATGGGCCCACCTGGGATCGAACCAGGGACCTACCGGTTATGAGCCGGTGGCTCTTCCAGCTGAGCTATAGGCCCACCATTCTGCTATATACTATAAAATAAACGATTAGTGCATGCTTTGTCAACGACTCTATTTATGTGTGCTCATGTATCTGATCTTAAATATTCCGTTGCCCTTTCTACGAGTAGCCTTTACGAAGTTCATTTCTTTTTTTGGACAAATTATGATATGAATTGGTAACGTAATGAATAGAGAGAAAAAAACAGGCGTGGTTCTTATTATTATTGGCATCTGTCTTCCTTTGGTTTTTCTCCCTTTCTTGTCAGGCTATGAAAAAGATAGGGGTATTATTGAAAATTTCTTAAAAATCGGTATTGTCGTCAAAAAGGAAAAACCGGTCAGTGCGGATAAGATGGCCCCCTCATCTATGGCAAAGATTTTACCGGCGAGATTTCCTTACAGATTTATCCTGGCTTTTGGTATCTTCCTGATTTTCGCGGGTTTTGTAAAAATAGATTTAATAAGGCGTAGAGATATCAACCATAAGCAATAATCATTAGTCATCACATCAAATTTTTATTTTCTTTTTCCCTGATTCTTTATACAATGTTCCAGCCAATGTTAAATATTAAGATCGGGAGAGGTTATGAAAGACTTAAAGGTAACTAAAGAAGAACTTATTGAAAAGGCAAAAAAACCCGCCCAGGATGCCATGAAGATGCATCCGTATTATAAGGGAAAAATAGAAATAGTACCGAAATGTGTCATCAGAGATATTAATGATTTTGCCATTTGGTATACGCCTGGGGTAGCGGAACCCTGTATGGAAATTTACCGCAATCCGGAAAAGGTTTATGAATATACGAACAAGGCAAACATGGTGGGAATAGTGAGCGATGGGACAAGGGTCCTCGGACTGGGTGATATAGGGCCTATGGCCGGACTTCCTGTGATGGAGGGGAAAGCCCTTCTTTTCAAATATCTCGGAGGGGTAGACGCATTCCCTATCTGTCTCGATACGAAAGACCCTGATGAGATTATACGGACCGTTAAGATAATATCACCTGTTTTTGGGGGCATAAACCTTGAAGACATCGAAAACCCGAAATGTTTCTATATCCTCGAACGTCTGCGTGCCGAGTCGCCTATCCCGGTCTGGCATGACGACCAGCAGGGAACTGCGGCAGTTACTCTTGCAGGGCTTATCAATGCCCTGAAGATTGTTAAAAAGAAGATTGAAGATGCAAAGATTACCATGATCGGCATAGGCGCTGCCAATGTCTGTATTGTCAGAATGCTTATCAAGGCAGGCGCTGATCCGAAAAAGATTATTGTTGTCGACAGTAAAGGGATACTGAACAGAAAGAGAGATGATATTAAGCCGGCCAACAAAGAGAAGCTGGAATTCTGCCGGATGACCAATGGAGAAAACCGGGATGGCGGGACAGAAGAGGCTATGAAAGGACAAGATGTGGTGATAGCCCTTTCAAAGCCGGGGCCAGATGTTATCCAGAAGTCCTGGATAAGCGCAATGGCAGATAACGCCATTGTCTTTGTTTGCGCCAATCCTATACCGGAGATGTGGCCCTGGGACGCAAAAGAAGCCGGCGCCAGGATAGTTGCCACCGGCAGGAGCGATTTTCCCAATCAAGTCAACAATTCCGTGGGTTTTCCTGCAATATTCAGAGGTACCCTTGATGTAATGGCCCGGACCATTACCGACGAGATGTGTATTGCTGCGGCTTATGAATTAGCAAGATGTGCTGAGGATAAGGGTATCCATGAAGATTACCTTCTCCCCACAATGGATGAATGGGAAATATTTCCCAGAGAGGCCGTTGCTGTTGCCAAGATGGCTATGAAACAGGGGGTCGCCCGACTGAAAATCGACGAAAAAGAACTTTTTAAAATGGCCGAAACGAAAATTAAAAGGGCCCGTGATGAGGTGGGGCTCCTCATGGATAAGGGTATTATTGCCCCCTATAAGGAGTAATCGGTGCGCCAGATCCATGTTGATACAATCATATCGGCAGTAGAGACGCTTTTTATCGAGGCCAATATTTACCTTTCTCAGAATGTATTGAATGCCATACAAAATGCCATTGAGAAGGAAGAATCGCCTCAAGGGAAGGAAATTCTGAGGGAGCTTATAAGAAACGCGGAAATCGCCGGCAAGGAACAGTTGCCTGTCTGCCAGGATACAGGACTTGCCGTTACTTTTATTGAGATTGGTCAGGATGTCCATATTACGGGCGGTAATCTCTCTGATGCTGTTTCTGAAGGAGTACGAAGGGGCTATCAGAAAGGGTATCTGAGAAAATCGTGTTGTCACCCTTTTACACGAAAAAACACTGCTGACAATACACCGCCTATTATACATACAAAAATTATTCCCGGTGATGTACTCAGGATAACCGCAATGCCGAAGGGCGGCGGCAGTGAAAATTACGGAGAAGTAAGGATGCTCATTCCCGCAGAGGGAAAAGAAGGGGTGAAGTCTTTTGTGCTCGATATGGTGAAAAAAGGCGGTCCGAACCCCTGTCCGCCTATTATTGTGGGCATAGGGATTGGCGGTAATCTCGAGACATCGGCAATCCTCGCAAAGGAAGCTTTGATAGTTCCCCTGGGTGTCCGGAATGATGATCCGGAGCTTGCTGAACTCGAGTTGGAGATCCTCGATGAAATCAATAGAACCGGTATCGGACCGCAAGGCTACGGAGGCACGGTAACGGCCCTTGATGTGCACATTAAAATGCTGCCCTGTCATATCGCTTCACTTCCGGTTGCTGTTAATATGCAATGTCATGTACACCGTATTCGGGAAATTGTCCTGTGACGGAGAGGTAAAAGGTTAAAGGTAAAAGGTAAAACCCTGAGAAATAACAAAGAAGAAATAGGTGACCGGTGGAAATTAAGAGAATAAAGACTCCCTTGGATGATGCCGTGATAAAGAAACTCCGGGCAGGTGAGAAAGTGCTCCTCACCGGTTTTATTTATACGGCCAGGGATACGGCGCATAAACGGTTCATTGATGCATTAGGGAAAGGGGAAACCCTTCCTTTTGATGTAACGAACCAGATTATTTATTACTGCGGCCCGTCACCTGCTCCTCCCGGAAAGGTCATCGGGTCAGCCGGTCCGACGACGAGTTCGAGGATGGACCTATACACCCCTCAGTTGCTCTTACTGGGTCTTAAGGGTATGATCGGGAAGGGAAAGAGGTCAACTGAGGTTAAGGAAGCATTAAAACGATATAGGGCGGTTTATTTTGGTGCCACCGGTGGGGCCGGTGCGCTCATCTCTCAATCCATTGTTTCTTCGGAAATTGTAGCCTACGAAGACTTGGGCCCGGAAGCTGTTGTAAAACTTGGCGTTAAAGATATGCCTCTCTTTGTCATTAACGATATGTATGGCAATGACCTTTATGAGACGGGTATGGAACATTACCGGAAGTGAATGCCATTTTCTTTTGACTTTTTTAAGCAGATATTCTAAAAAGAGTGAAATTACAAGGGGATATAATGCGGGAAATTCGTGTTGCTGTAGTTGGCGTTGGTAATTGTGCGAGTTCACTCATTCAGGGCCTGCAATATTATTCACAGAAACGGAAAGATCCTATAGGACTTATGCACTATGATATATGCGGCTATAAACCGGAAAATATCAAAATTGTAGCAGCCTTTGATATTGACAGGAGAAAGGTCGGAAAACCCCTGGAAGAAGCGATATTTTCTCCCCCCAATTGTACAAAGACAATAGAAGATGCAATTCCGCCATTGAATGTGAAGGTATCCATGGGACCTGTCCTTGACGGGGTATCGCCTCACATGAAAGGGTACCCCGCTGAAAGAACTTTCCTTGTTTCAAAAGAAAAACCGGTCGATGTGGTGAGTATCCTCAAGGAAAAAGATGTTGAAATACTCATTAATTACCTGCCTGTCGGTTCTGAAAAGGCTGCACGATATTACGCTCAGTGCTGTCTTGAAAGCAGGGTAAGCCTCGTCAATTGTATTCCTGTGTTTATTGCATCCGATAGCGGATGGGCAAAGAAATTCAAACAGAAAAAGATACCTATTATCGGCGATGATGTGAAATCGCAGATAGGGGCCACTATAATTCACAGAAACCTCACAAAACTGTTCCACGATAGAGGCGTGAAGATCGACAGAACTTACCAGTTGAATACGGGAGGCAACACAGACTTTTTAAACATGCTCAACAGGGAACGACTGATATCAAAGAAGATTTCAAAAACAGAAGCCGTACAGTCAATGCTTGCTATACCTATGCCTTCCGAGAATATTCATATCGGCCCCTCCGATTATGTGCCGTGGCAAAATGATAACAAAGTCTGCTTTATGCGGCTGGAAGGCAGAATTTTCGGTGATGTGCCAATTAATCTTGAACTGAGATTGTCCGTAGAAGATTCGCCGAACAGCGCGGGATGTATGGTTGATGCGATCCGTTGCTGCAAAGTGGCGCGGGATAGGGGCGTGGGTGGTGTCCTCGAATCCATATCTGCCTACACCATGAAACACCCTATAAAACAGTATCCCGATGAAACGGCCCGGACTATGGTGGAAGAATTCATTCGAGGCGAGAGGGAAAGGTAGGCGTCCGTGGTAGGCGCATGGATAGGCCACTCTCTCGACCATTTCATGGTATCAGGTTATCGTTTTATTTTTAAAAATAAAACGATACACCCCAACGTGCTCACTATTTTCGGAATGTGCTTCGGATTTGCTGCCTCGGCTTGCATTATTTTTGAATACTTTCTCGCTGGCGCTATAGCGCTTCTCCTATCCGGTTTGTTTGATATGCTCGATGGTGCGTTGGCCCGGAGTACAGGTAAAGTGACCGCTTTCGGCGGTTTCTTCGATTCTGTTTTAGACAGGTACGCTGATCTTGTTATTATGGGCGGTATTTTAGTGTTTTTTATTATGCGTAATGATGTCGTTTATGGCTTCATCACCTTTATTGCAGCAATCGGAACGGCCATTATTCCCTATGCCAGGGCGAGGGCTGAAGCTGCCTCTGTCCAGTGTAATGCTGGTTTATTGGAGAGACCGGAGAGGATTGTGTTATTACTTATAGGTCTTTTCTTCCCGCCATCATTACCGTACATCATCATCATACTTTCTGTCCTGACCCATATAACGGTGATTCAGCGTATTGTCCATGTATACAAAACATTAAATGGCTGAAACTATCCTGCCGGTTTAATACAGGAGTGCGGAATCATTTTTAGCCGATTGTGTTGTAGATCTCTTCCTTGAGTATGTTCTTTGCCAGTTCTTTGGGAATACCGGTTTTCACCACGGAACCTTTTTTGAAAAGGATCGCTTTATTCGAGCCGAAGGCAATGCCGATATCAGCTTCTTTTGCTTCGCCGGGGCCGTTGACCTCACATCCCATGATAGCAACATTGAGATGGCCGTCAAAATCGATGATATCTTTTTCAAACGCTTCGACGATTTCCATAAGATTTCTCGTTTTACATCTTCCGCAGGTCGGACAGGATATAATATTAATCCCTCTTTTTCTGAGACCCATATCGCGGAGTATATGGTATGCCGCGACAACTTCGTATACGGGATCTCCTGTCAGGGAAACCCGAACGGTATCACCGATGCCTTCATATAAGAGTATTCCAATGCCGACTGCTGACTTAATAGCGCCGGAAAATATGGGGCCTGCTTCGGTAATTCCTATGTGAAGAGGGTACTGAGACTGTTTTGCAAATTTCTTATATGCCTCGACAGTTTGATAGATATCGGACGCCTTCAGTGAGACCTTCAATTCGGTCCAACCGGCGTCTTCGAAAAGCCCCGTGTAATAGAGAGCGCTCTCGACCATGGCGTCAGCTGTGGGTCTTTTGTATTTTTTCAGGACCCTTTTCTCTATAGAACCGGTGTTCATGCCTATTCTAACAGGCGTTTTTGTGTCTCGCGCCATGTTGGCTACTTCCTGAACTTTACGGACATTATTAATGGTGCCGGGGTTAATTCTGATCCCGTCAATGCCGAGTTCCATGGCCCTCAGGGCAATCCTGTGATTGAAATGAATGTCCCCGATGATTGGTATATCGACTTCTTTTTTCAAAAAGGGGATGATTTTACAGGTCTCTTCCTGAGGGAGGGCGATCCGGACAAGTTCACAGCCAGCCTTTTTCAATTCCCTTGTTTGATTCAATGTTTCCTGAAAATTATCAGGGTCGGTTTTGAGCATAGACTGAACTACGATGGGACTGTCGCCGCCAATGAACACATTTCCAACTTGAATTTTCTTTGTTTTTTTTCTTTTCATGTTTTTTTGGTCCCTAATTAAGGAGAATTTTCGATACAAATTATCATATCCCGCATATACATTTATTGTCAATGACATCAGTCATGTTTTATGGCTAACCTATTCGCATCCGGTTGTTATACCCAAAGTACGGAGAGCTACAGGGGAGACGTTCGGTACTGTTTAAGGGAAAGGAACAAAATATTTTAACCCCGTTAAAGAATTCACTTGACTCTCAGGTCCTACTGTTATAATTTTTACCAGTTTGTTAAAGATTTCACTTGATACCCTGATTTAAGGGTCAAAGCGTTCGACGCAATGTATCAAACATTGATTTTTGATTGGATATAATAATCTAAAAGATCTTTTAAGGAGGTGGTTCTCAAGATGGATAAGTGGACCTTCGGTTTGACAATGCTCGTTGTCGGCATGGGTGGAACAATTGTGACCCTCATGATTTTTAGCCTGATCATGTCTGCGCTCAAAAAGGTTTTTCCGTATCGTGCAGGGCAAGATGATTAACAACGGTAGAGAATAGAAATAAGGAGGGAGAGAGATGTCTGAAGCTTTTATGAGTGGATTAATGGGTCTCACTGCAGGATTTGCCGCACTTCAATGGTCGCATGTAGCGATGATGATAATAGGAGGTATTTTACTGTACCTCGGTATAAAGAAAGATTGTGAACCCTTGCTTCTGGTTCCAATAGGCTTTGGGTGTATCCTGATTAATATTCCTCTTGCGGGTCTTATGGAGAAAGAAGGATTTTTGAGGATCATCTATGACGCCGGTATTATCACCGAATTATTCCCTCTCCTGATCTTTGTGGGTATCGGCGCTATGACAGATTTTGGCCCTGTATTGGAGAACCCATATACCTTTCTTCTGGGGGCAGCAGGACAGTTTGGAATATTTTTGACACTCCTTATCGCCCTTGCGCTGGATTTTCCCTATAAAGATGCAGTGACAATCGGAATTATCGGGGCATGTGATGGACCGACAGTTATCTATGTGGCCTCCAAGTACGCGCAACACTTATTGGGCCCTGTTTCTGTCGCTGCCTATTCATATATGGCATTAGTGCCGGTCCTTCAGCCGCCCATTATGAGAATGCTCACCACAAAAAAAGAGCGTGAGACAGTTATGAAAACCCACAAAAAGACCGTCTCAAAAATAACAAAAATTCTTTTCCCCATTGTTATTACCGTCGTTGGCGGTCTCATAGCTCCCATGGGGCTTCCCCTGCTTGCAACGATCATGCTTGGCAATCTCATGAAGGAATCCGGAGTAGTATCGCGACTTGCGAAGGCAGCAGAAAACGAGATAGCGAACGTTGTTACGCTGCTACTCGGTCTCTGCATAGGCGCAACCATGAGCGGCCCTGTATTTATGCAGAAAACGACCCTCATCATCCTTGTCCTCGGTCTTGTTGCGATCTGTCTCGATACGGTCTTCGGGGTGCTCTTTGGGAAGGCACTCTATTATATGACGGGCGGAAAGGTTAACCCGCTTATCGGCGCTGCCGGAATCTCGGCATTCCCGATGTCGGCGCGTGTTGTGCAGAAAGAAGGCCAGAAGTACAATAAGAAAAGCTTTCTCCTCATGCATGCGATGGGAGCGAACGCGGGCGGCCAGGTTGGTTCTGTCATGGCCGCAGCCGTTATGCTTTCGGTCCTAAAAGGTATGGGAGTCATATAAACACAAAGACACAAGCCCCATAAACCACTGAAGAGAATTCTTGAGGGCGGGATATTTGTTATTATCTTGCCCTCTATTTTTTTGTAGTTTATAGTTAACCGCTTATGAAAACAGGTAAACTTTGTGCTTGAAATGTTTGCCTGTCTATGCACATATAAAGCACGTTGTGACCAGCAATGACGATGTTTTATGGGAGGATTTAGATTATGGATTTTGGTGCGTTAGGCAGCATAACATTCGATCTTAAATTTCTTACCAGTTTTTTGAGCATCATCATCATTGACCTTGTTCTTGCAGGCGATAATGCTGTTGTGATTGCCATGGCGGTGAGGTCCCTGCCAAAGGAGCAGAGAAAAAGGGGTATCCTCTTTGGCGCTGGAGCAGCCATAATATTGAGGGTAGGGTTAACAATTGTTATCGCGCAATTAACAGGCTTACCCTATGTCAAATTAATCGGTGGGGCCTTGATCCTCTGGATTGCTGTAAAACTTTTTGTTGAAGGTGCGCCGGAAGAGAAGCTGGAGCGTGAGGCAACTTCCATTATGCAGGCATTGAAAATCATTGTCATTGCAGATATAACGATGTCGCTCGATAACATGCTTGCCGTTGCCGGAGCATCACATGGAAACTCGGTGCTCATTATCTTTGGACTTTTATTGAGCATCCCCTTTATCGTCTTTACAAGTAATCTCCTGACGATGTTAATGGACAAGTACCCTGTTATCATTTACATCGGTGCGGCCATACTTGGCAAAGTCGGCGGAGAGATGATCTTCACCGACTTTATAGTCGCAAAATATGTACATATACCGCACTGGGCACTCTACTGTATTGAGGGGGTTTTTGCCGGAGGTGTTCTTGTCGTCGGGAAGATTCTGGTGAAGAGGAAGATTTCAAAAGCAGAGAAAGAGGAACACTTGGTTTCTCATGAGTAAAAGTTAATACTTAATCTAAGGGGGTTGCATGGCTATTTTGACAATATCTCGTGAAATCGGGACTGATGGTTTGCAGATCGGCAGGGCTATTGCCGATGAGATGGGGTATACGTTTCTTGACAAGAAGAAAAGCCTGCAGGATCTCGAGATCGATGGTATCAGATGGGAGAAACTGGGAGAGGAATTGTTGGAGGAGCGTGTACCGGGCCTTTGGGAAAGGTATGACTGGCAATACTGGGGTTTCATTGCGCTGACGAAGAGCCACATTCTTGAACGGGCCTTGACGGGAAACGTTGTGATTATGAGTAGAGGAGGTAATTCCCTTCTCAATGGGGTTACTTATGCATTGAGGGTCCGCATCATTGCACCTATGGAAAAAAGAGTGAGGCGGGTTACTGAAGACGAATCCAACGGCGTTTTTATTTCTTCTGATGTTGTGGCGGCACAAAAACTCCTTGAAAAGGCCGACAAAGAGGGAAAGGCACTTATACGCTCCATATTCGATAGTGATTGGAATGATCCTAGGGCTTATGATCTGACCTTAAATATGGAATCCGTCAGCGTTGATGAAGCGGTTGATGCTCTTAAGGGGATGCTTGTCAAAAGGGACGAGTTCAAAGATGATAAAGCGGTAGAGCTTCTGAAGCGTCGGGCACTGGCAGCGAAAATACATGCGGCGATTGCCACGAACCCTTCGTTTTTAGTACCCACCCTTGAAGTATTGCTTTCCGAGGAGGGCATTATCTTGAAGGGCGTAGTGCATAACGCAAAGGAACACAAACTTATTGAAGATCAGGCCAAAAAGATAGCCGGCACCGTTCCTGTTAAATGTGAACTGCATTATCGCTGAAAACATGGATGAACAAACAACGAAGCAGGTATGTTGCTTAGCTGAAAAATAATATTAATCTCAAACCCCGGATTCTATTCCGGAGTTTCTGTATTGCAAAATAAAGTATCCTATATAGGTCGGATTGTCTGGCAAGGGTAGCCCAATTCACGGGACAGTGAAATGGGGCGCTCGGTTCCCCTGCAACAGGTTTTAATGTCCGGAATGGCACAGTTTATAGAAATCAATTGACTATCGTTAACATCTTTTATATTCTTTCCGAGAGTTTGAGTGTCCGCAGAGGAAGGATAAATTATGTTGAGATATATCATAACTCCCATTTTATTAGCATTATTATTTATCAACATGTCTGTTTGTGATGCATATTCAGGATTTACTGCCGATCAGAAGGAGACTGTGGTTTTCACTCAGTTGAAGGACCAGGACCTCCCCAGTCAAATTGCTCCTCAAGATCCGGGGCAGTATACTCAATCAGGGCCGGAGCAATACCAGCAGGGACAGCCATCTTACCCGTCACCGGCAGGACAGGGAACAACCGGTGGATCACAGGGCAGGACAAATGCCCCGGGCGGACAGCAGATGATACAGCAGGGCGGACAGGGCGGCTGCAAGATTCAGCTTAGTGAAGATAGAACAAACATTGCCCTCATTGATCAATCAGGACAGGAAACCGAACATGTCTCTCTTGGTCAGGATCGGGTGCAAAAGATATTTAAGGCCCCTGACAATAGCTGGAATGTGGTTGTTTTTAAAGTTCGTCAGAGGCAGGAGTTTGGCGCTATTGCAATCAATATGGTGGAATGCGATGCGCAAGAAGCACGGGATATATGGGCAGTACCGGTACAGATTGAATTCTTCCGAAAGGCACTACCTACCTTGTTGAGATCAATGTTTTTGTGTCATATGAATTTTCATTGACACACTTTTTAGAATAAGTTCTAATGTTATAGGTATTGTTTTAGGAGGTAAATTGGTATAAAATGCTCATAAATGTATATCAAAAGTAAAGATAATCGATAGAGGGTGCAATAATACTTATTGCAAACATATAATAAAATACAGAAGAAGGAGATGCATGGAGAAGCTCTGTATTGTTAAAAGAAGAAGCAGAACTGTAGAAGAGGGGCAGGATTCAACTACTACAATAGTCAGCCAGGAACAAGAGACTATCAACGAGCAAGATGTCCGGGAATTGGCTGAAGCTCCCCATGCGGAACTCTCTGATAGTTTTAATATTAATGACGGGGATCACCTTATCTTTAAAGAAGTTGCCGGTGATGAGGAGCAGATATTTTCTATCGAGCTGACGCCTCAGCAATCACTGGTTATTCAATCCATGAATTGTATTAAAGACCTTCTTTCAGGAAAGCACCATGGTGTTAAAATGTCAATGGAACAAACAATTGATGGAAACACGGCATTTAATTTTCACTTTAAACCGGTCTATACCACGCGTATGCTCAATACCCGGGATGTGGCCCTCATGCTTCAGATCAGCAAAAGTATGCTTTACCGGTTGATTAAGGAGAAAGAGATTAAGAGTTATAAAATCGGGCAATTGAGACGCTTTTTGTTGGAAGACGTTGTTCGGTATTTGAGTAGTAGTATGAAAATGTGATGTTTAGTATGATGGGAAGCGTTTTATGAGGATCATCATACCCGGTGTAAAAATGAGCTTTTGTGTCAGAAAAGGAGGGTGTGTATATGTACACTGATTACTGGGGACTTAAAAAGCCGCCATTTGATAATGTACCGGACCCGACAATGTATGTCGAAGCTCATTTATCAGTTGAAAATACTGTAGCGGAGACCCTTTTTGCGATTGAAGAGGGGAATGAATGTCTTACTGTAATCGTTGGTAATGTTGGTCTGGGTAAAACATTATCGTTAAGGATGATTCTTGATTTGCTGGATCATGAAAAATATAAAATCGCTTTTGTAACAAATCCCGATATGTCTTTTGTGCAGCTCTTAAGGGAAATTATCGGTCAGCTTACCGGTAAGGAATGCGAAGTTAAAGGGAAAATTGAACTTCTTGAAGTATTTAATAAGCTCCTTTTTTCAACTGCAGATGAAGGTAAGAAAGTGCTCATCTTTATTGATGAGGCAAATGCAATTTCCCCCGCAAACCTCGAAAGCTTGAGGCTTCTTACGAATATGCAGGATGACGACAGGAACCTTTTTACAATTGTTCTTGCCGGTCAGATGGAGTTTGCAAAAAGACTGGAGCATCCGAAGCGTGCCAATCTCTTCCAGAGGATTGGAACCTATAATAGAATTGAAAAAATGGAAAGCGAGGAACTGGTAAAGAATTATGTTGAAACGAGGTTAAAGCTGGCTGGCACCTTGAAACATATTTTTAACAATGAAGCGATACATTCTCTTTGGGAGTACTCTGAATATGGGGTGCCACGTCTTGTTAATAAAATTGCAAAATTATGTCTCAAAGCTGGTGAAACGAATAATTTTAATATTATTAACGGAGAAACAGTGCAGCAAATTGGTAATCGTTTTGATAAGATGACAGGTCCTTCTGTTCAGAAGAGGAGAGTTGCGAGAACTCCGGTATTGAAGGTCCCCGAACAAGTGACTGTCGATGTAACACCTGAAAAGAGAAAGCCAAAAGAGTCTGTTGTTATCAAGAGAGAGAAGGTTCCTGTGTATGAGTCGCCTCCACCGACCATTGAACCTGTCCCTGAGACTGTCGTAACGCCTCAGAAGGCAGAGCCGCCTCCGCCTCCACCTACCGTTGATCCTGTTCCTGAGACTGTCGTAACACCTCAGAAAACGGAGCCATTGCCTTCACCAAGACCGGAGACACCAATAGATTGGTCTACTCTTAAAAAGATTGCAGATGAGATTAAGGTGCCTGAACCTGAGATTGTCGTAACGCCTCAGAAAACGGAGCCACTGTCTTCACCAACGGAGACACTAATAGATTGGTCTACTCTTAAGAAGATTGCAGACGAGATTAAGGCGCCTGAACCTGTCCCTGAGATTGTCGCAACGCCTCAGAAAACGGAGCCACTGTCTTCACCAAGACCGGAGACACCAATAGATTGGTCTACTCTTAAAAAGATTGCAGATGAGATTAAGGCGCCTGAACCTGTCCCTGAGATTGTCGCAACGCCTCAGAAAACGGAGCCATTGCCTTCACCAAGACCGGAGACACCAATAGATTGGTCTACTCTTAAAAAGATTGCAGATGAGATTAAGGAACCCGTTATTGAGACAATAGCACCATTGCCCCCTCGTGAGGTTGCTGCTGAAGCTGTAAGGGGCGTATATGCTGAAATCATTCATAGACCTATAGAAAGGCCCTCGCAAACAACAGAGGATATTAATACAGTTTCTATTGCCGGTTGCAGGATTCGTATCGAGATACCTGCATATATTATGGAGCAGACTCAATCTGCAAATAATGAACAGCGAAGAAAAATAGCAGGAGTGTTTGCCGCTCAGACACTGGAAAAGAATCCGCAGTTAACGGCTTCACCTACGGTTGATCCTGTGTCTGTCTGGAGCGAGATACTTGGTGTTGTTATGAAAAGGATTGAGGGATAGCGATCAGGTAGTCTTTTATCGTAACGTGATTCTTGAAGCTAAAATATCAGAAAAGCAGAGTGACCGGCATATTTCATAGAGTAGCCCCTCACAAGCCACGCCGTATCAAAGATGATGTAAAAAAAGGAGCGTAAGCTAAGAAAGTTAATTACGTTATGTATTAATTAAAAAAATCCTCCTGTGTAATCCTCTGCTTTTTCCGGAAGGATCAAAAAACAAAATTTTTTTGACAAATAAAGTCACAGATGATATTTTAAACTGTACCGTCTGGACTGTATAGCTTAAATTTTAAAGGAGTCTGTTTTGTGAGTCCACGAGCCAGTTCATATGATGCCATTATTGATGCTGCAGAGGCTGTAGTCATAGAGGCCGGCGCCTCACACATGACACTTGACGCTGTGGCTGCGAAGGCAGGCATCAGCAAGGGCGGGCTACTGCATCACTTCCCGACAAAAGTGGCGCTCCTCGAGGCAATGATCAAGCGACAGATAGCGATCCACCAGGAAGCACGAAAAAAGATTTGTGAAGAACTTCCTGGCGGGCCTTCCCGACAAGTCAAAGGATTTGTGCTCTCGATCCTCCACCGTGATCGGGGTCACGACAGTTTAGGCGCCTCACTTCTTGCGGCTGTATTCCACAACCCCAGGCTTAACGAGCCTGTACGCAAGGTCGTCAGGGAAGTCTATAGCGGATTTGCATCACCAGGCATGAAATTTGAGAGGGCGGCTATTATCGCACTTGCCGCCGATGCCCTTTGGATGCAGGAGATGTTGTCCATATCACCCTTCAACGAGCAGCAGCGTGACAAAATCATAGAAGAATTATTGAGGCTCCTCGATGAGGGAACGAAATAAGCTCGTAACGCGTCCGCAAAGCAGGCGCCTTACGAAATGGAATGACGAAAATGTTGAGAAGCAGACATGAAAATTGCATCCTCCGGATACTTTTGAGGGTGGTTGTTAGAATTCAATCCGTAGAGAGGTGTTGTATGCATGGATTTTACAGAACCGGTCTCATCGCTATTGTGGGAATTCTCTTTATTGGCCTGGCGCTGTCCGGCTGCGGAAAACCAAAGGGACCGCCGTCAGGCGGCGCCCCGGAAGTAGCGGTAGTGGTTATGCAATATGAGCGGGTACCGATCGTCACGGAATTGCCTGGTCGAACATCTGCCTACCTGATGGCTGAAGTACGCCCCCAGGTGAACGGCATCATCAAGGAACGCCTCTTTACTGAAGGAAGTGATGTTAAGGCCGGTGATGTGCTCTATCAGATCGACCCGGCGTCCTATCAGGCGGCCTACGACAACGCCGGCGCTTCACTGGCAAGGGTCGAAGCTAATCTGCTTCCTGTCCGGTCAAAAGCAGAGCGCTACAAAGAGCTGGTTGCCATCAAAGCAGTGAGCCAGCAGGAATATGAAGATGTTTCCGCCGCGCTCCTGCAGGTAGAAGCTGATATTAAGTACTGGAAGGCTACAGTCGAATCTGCCCGCATCAACCTGGGATACACACGCATCACAGCGCCGATTTCCGGGCGCATCGGTAAATCCAATGTGACTGTAGGCGCCCTCGCGACGGCGAACCAAGCGTCTGCCTTCACTACTATCCAAAAGCTTGATCCTGTCTATGTAGATGCGACGCAGTCAAGCGCTAATCTGTTAGAACTTAAACGTAACATGGCATCAGGTAAGATTAAGGGCAACGGCCCCGGTCAGGCACAGGTAAAACTGCTCCTTGAAGATGGCACGCCCTATCCGGCGGAAGGCAGCCTGAAGTTTTCCGATGTAACCGTCGATCCCAGCACGGGATCATTTATCCTCCGCATGGTTTTTCCGAACCAGAAGAATACCCTCCTTCCTGGCATGTATGTACGTGCCATTGTCCAGCAAGGTGTGGCCGAACAGGCGATTCTTGCCCCGCAGCAAGGGGTCTCCCGTGACCCAAAGGGGAATCCTTTTGTGCTCATCGTAGACGCCCAGAGCAAGGTTGAGCAACGGATGATTGTGACTGATCGTGCTGTTGGCGACAAATGGCGCGTCTCATCAGGTCTCGCACCCGGTGACCAGGTAATCGTCGAGGGCATTCAAAAAGCGCGACCCGGTGCTTCTGTAAAAGTCGTCCCCTTCAATGCCGGTAAAAAGGAAAGTCCAGAGGCCGCAAAGTCTGCTCAGCCGCCCGCAAAAGTGAATTAAACGGAGGGACCTGATGTTATCGAAATTCTTTCTGGACCGCCCTGTTTTTGCATGGGTTATTGCCATTATCATCATGCTGTTGGGTGCTCTTGCCATATATAGTCTGCCCATATCACAGTATCCCCCCATCGCGCCTCCATCGATCTACATTCAATCATCTTACCCGGGGGCCTCTGCGGAGACCGTGGAAAACAGCGTAACCCAGATTATAGAACAGAAGATGACCGGTCTCGACAAAATGCTCTATCTATCGGCCGCCAGCGATGCTGCCGGAGGCTCCCGCATTGAGTTGACCTTTGCGCCCGGGACCGATGCGGATCTCGCATGGTCCAAGGTGCAGAACAAGCTCCAGTTAGCAATGGCAGGACTCCCTGAAGTGGTCCAGCGCCAGGGCGTTACTGTCGGCAAGGCAACAAGAAACTGGCTCTTGATCGTGGGTCTCATCTCGGAAGATGGCAGTATGGACGGCAACGACCTGAGGGACTATGCTCAATCCAATCTGGAAAAGGTAATTGCGCGGGTACCAGGTGTGGGCGAAGTGGAAAATTTCGGGTCCCAGTATGCCATGCGTATCTGGCTCAACCCCGACAGATTGGTTGATTACCGTCTGACCGTCGAGGACATCATTCTGGCTCTCAAGGCTTACAATGTGGAGGTCTCTGCAGGCCAGTTCGGAGGGGCGCCGGCAGTGGAAGGTCAGCGTCTCAACGCCTCCATTGTTGTCCAGAGCATGCTTAAAACCCCTGAGGAATTTGCCTCTATTCCGGTCCGCGTTAACCCCAACGGCTCAATCATACGAATCAAAGATGTGGGACGAACGGAACTGGGGACCGATGCCTACGATATCGAAGTTTTTAACAACGGGAAGCCTTCCGCAGGTATGGGTATACGTATGGCAGCAGGCGCCAACGCTCTCGATACTGCCGATGCGGTGAAGGCAAAACTGACAGAGATGAGCCGCTTTTTCCCTAAGGGAATGAAGGTTGTCTACCCCTATGATACAACCCCTTTTGTCAAGGTTGCCATTGAAGAAGTAGTCAAGACCCTTTTGGAAGCCATCCTGCTCGTTTTTCTCGTCATGTGGCTTTTCATGGGGAACATACGGGCCACCCTGATCCCCACCATCGCCGTGCCCGTGGTACTCCTGGGGACCTTCGCGGTGCTCAAGTTTTTCGGGTTCTCCATCAATATGCTTACCATGTTTGCTATGGTGCTCTCCATCGGCCTTCTGGTGGATGATGCCATTGTAGTGGTGGAAAACGTGGAACGGATCATGAGCGAGGAAGGGCTTTCGCCTAAGGAAGCTACACGCAAATCTATGGAACAGATTACAAGCGCCCTGATCGGCATCGGTCTTGTGCTTTCAGCGGTCTTTGGTCCCATGGCATTCTTTGGTGGCTCAACGGGTGTTATCTATCGCCAGTTTTCCGTGACCATCATTGCCTCCATGCTCCTGTCAGTGCTTGTTGCCTTGACCCTGACGCCTGTCCTCTGTGCCTCCCTTCTCAAGCCGGTAGCAGTAGGACATGAACCGGCGGAAAATGCGCTCCCCTTCCTGCGCCCCTTCTTTGCGAAGTTCGACCGCATCTTTTTCCGCATCAGAGACCGGTATATAAAAACAGTCGAACGTTCCTTTTCGAGGAAAATGCGCTACGTCATTATTTATATTTTGATTGTGGCGGTTGTGGGGATTCTGCTCCTTCGTATACCTACGTCCTACGTTCCCGATGAAGACCAGGGAATACTGCTTACTCAGATAGTGTTGCCGACAGGTTCCACCCTGGAGCAGACCAAGAAGGTCGTGGATAGAGTACAGCGTCATTACCAGGAGAACGAAAAAGAAGCGGTGGAATCCTGTATGACGATTTCCGGCGCTGGCTTTAGCATGAGGGCACAGACCAATGGTATGGTATTTGTCAAGCTCAAGGACTGGAACCTCCGCAAACGGTCGGATTTGAAAGTAAAGGCTGTTGCGGAGAGGGCCATGAAGGCATTTTCTCAGGTGTCCAATGCAATGGTCTTTGCCTTCCCGCCGCCTTCCGTCATCGAGCTGGGTATGGCAACGGGGTTTGACTTCCAGTTGCTCGATAGGGGTGGACTCGGTCACCAGAAACTGATGGAGGCCAGGAACCAGCTCCTCGGCATGGTTTTTAAAGACAAACGTCTTGCCAAAGTCCGACCCAACGGTCTGGAGGACGTGCCCCAATACCATATCGACGTTGACTGGGAAAGGGCCGGTGCTCTCGGGGTGCCCATTTCTTCCATACACAACAACATCTCGCAAGCCTTCGGCAGTGCTTACGTAAATAATTTTATTCAGGGAGGCCGGGTAAAACGTGTCTTCCTTCAGGCAGACGCCCCGTACCGCATGTTACCCAAGGACCTGGAAAAACTCTACGTGCGTAATACCGCAGGGAAAATGGTCCCCTTTTCTTCCTTTGCCTCCGGCAAGTGGACATCGGGTTCCCCCAGACTCGAACGTTTTAATGGTTTTCCATCCATGAGTATATGGGGAGAACCGGCGCCGGGCAGAAGCTCCGGTGAAGCGATGAAGGTGATGGAAGAACTCGTCTCCAAATTGCCCCAGGGTATCGGTTTTGAATGGACAGGTCTTTCCTATCAGGAACGAACGTCAAGTTCCCAGGCGCCCCTGTTGTATGCCTTTTCTATCATCGTGATCTTTCTCTGTGTGGCGGCACTCTATGAGAGCTGGCCGATCCCTATTGCCAACCTGCTGATGCTTCCGCTGGGTATCTTCGGTGCGGCGCTGGCTACCTGGTCGAGGGGTATGCACAATGATGTCTATTTTCAGATCGGTTTTCTCACCACTCTCGGGTTGACAACAAAGAACGCAATACTCATCATCCAGTTTGCAAAGGAACGGATGGCCCATGGAGAAGGGCTGATGGAAGCGACCCTTGGGGCGGTACGGGTAAGGTTCCGACCGGTCATCATGACTTCAATGGCCTTTTTCTTCGGTGTCCTGCCGCTGGCTATCGCGACCGGCGCAGGCGCAGGTGCTATGAAGGCTATAGGCACCGCTGTTACCGGCGGGATGCTCTCGGCCACATTTATCGACCTTTTTTACATCCCTTTACTCTTTGTCTTTGTATCCAGCAAATTCAAAGGGAAGCAGCCTCAAATACCCAGTCAGCATACTGACTCCACTACTTCCCCGGAGGGACGCTAACATGATACGAAATGCGTTGCTGATTATCCTTACGATCATATGTATGGCCGGGTGTACAATGGCCCCTGTATATAAGCGCCCGGAGCCGCCCGTCCCTGCCTCGTTGCCGACAGGTCCTGCCTACAAGGAGACTGCCGCCGGACAAACCGGCGCAGCAGCAGGCGACATTGGGTGGCGCGAGTTCTATGGTGACGAAAAGCTGCAGAAGGTTATTGGTATTGCCCTCAACAACAACCGGGACCTGCGGGTGGCGGCACTGAACATCGAAAAGGCACGGGCCCTTTACCGGATCCAGCGTGCCGAACTCTATCCCACGGTAAACGCCTCAGGCAGTTTGAATGAATCCAGGGTATCGGCCGACATTTCGGATACACATGAAGGCAAAAATGTCAGGCAATACAATGCCAACCTGGGGACTAGTTCCTGGGAGTTGGACTTTTTCGGTCGCATCCGCAGTCTGAATGACCGGGCCCTGGAGCAGTACCTTGCTACCGAACATGCCAGACGGAGTGCGCAGATCTCACTGGTCGCCGAGGTTGCAAACGCTTATCTGACCCTTGCAGCGGACCAGGAGAACTTGGAACTTGCCCGATCGACGTTTCAGGCCCAGGAAGCCACCTACAAATTAATACGACGCCGTTTTGAAGTAGGGGCCTCCTCAGAACTGGACCTCAATCAGGTCCAAACGAGAATGGAAGCTGCGCGGGTGGACGTGGCCCGATATACCGGCCAGGTGGCCCTTGATGGAAACGCATTAAACCTTCTCGTCGGCTCACCCATACCTGATGAACTATTATCCACCAAACTGGACGCGGTTATGGTACCGAAGGATATTTCACCCGGTCTATCTTCCGAAGTACTGCTGCAAAGGCCCGATATCCTTCAGGCCGAGAGCCTTCTTAAAGGAGCCAATGCCAACATTGGTGCAGCACGGGCGGCGCTTTTTCCCCGTATTACCCTGACCACCAGCATTGGCACGACCAGTGACGATCTGTCCAGATTGTTCAAGGCAGGCTCCGGTGTCTGGAGCTTTGTACCGCAAGTTACCATGCCCATATTTGATACCCGTGTATGGTCGGCATTAAAAGTCATTAAAGTTGAAAGGGAGATCGCTTTGGCCCAGTATGAAAAGGCTATTCAGACGGCTTTCAGGGAAACGGCTGACGCCCTTGCCAGGAAAGGGACCGTGGGGGACCAGATGGCGGCACAGGAATCCCTCGTTCAAGCCTCCACAAACGCCTATCGTCTCTCCGATGCCCGTTACACAAAGGGGATCGACAGTTACTTAGGTGTCCTTGATGCCCAAAGGTCCCTCTACGCGGCACAGCAAGGATTGATAACCCTTCGTCTCTCTCAGCTTGCCAATCGGGTAACGCTCTACAAGGTTCTGGGTGGAGGTGTGGGGGAATAAAGGCCGGAACAGAACTGTATCGCTTAGAGTTATGTAAAAGTGCCGCGATATTGTAACCCAAAATACATGAAGCTTTTCAGCTTGAATTTAGATAGCAATTGCAGGACAATAGATAAATAGGTCAATGATTAACCGGACCCCTGCAGCGGACAGGAAAAGCAAATTGACCGATGAGGAGAGGATTAAGGCATGACTGACGCAGTGAGCTTTTTTGTAAGCGTCTGGTTAAAATTCTTCTTTCTGTTTACGCCTTTTTTTGCTCTTTCAATGTTCTTGAGCATGACCAAAGGCTATGCGGAAATCCAGCGTCGTAAATTGGCCCTGCAGGTGAGCGGGGCTGTTGGCATCTTTTGTTTGGCGCTCTTCTTCTTCGGTAATGTAATCTTTTCACTCTTTGGCATTACGCTGGATTCCTTCCGTGTTGGCGCTGGAGCCCTCCTGTTTCTGTCGGCGGTCGGATTGGTCCAAGCCAACCCGGCACCCTCAAAACCGTCGTCTGAGGAGGATATCGCTGTCGTGCCCCTGGCTATGCCAATTATCGTCGGACCGGCGACAATTGGTACGCTGCTCGTTCTTGGCGCTGAAATAACCGATGCATTCCACAAAAGCCTCGGGTGTTTTGCCCTTCTCCTTGCCGTCATCAGTGTCGGTACTATTCTGGTATTAGCATCGTTCTTTGAGCGGGCTGTAGGAAAAAAGGGGCTTAACATCCTGAGCAAGATAACGGGTCTGATTCTTGCGGCTTTGGCAGCTCAGATGATACTGATTGGAGTCCAGCACTTCCTCGCAATAAAATAATGAGAGAATTCCTGTAGCAGGAATGATGACATAA
>PNOF01000033.1 GCA_013824645.1 Syntrophus sp. (in: bacteria)
AAAAGTACCAATGAAATAGGTGCCGTGCCCTATTGGGATGTTGTTGATCTCATAGAGTTTAAGGATGAGCAAGAACCGGAATGGATTCGCATAGGCTATTACCGAAAACCAAAAGACAAATTGAACTGGGGTAGCCAGACAACAATTACTGAACCTGTATCTGAATGGAAGAAGATTCTGGTCAATGCAGCAAAAGAAAAGAAATGGTTTCGTGACTTACTTGAAGATGTGACAAAAGAACTAAATAAATAAGTACACAATCCCCTTACAAGACCGCCCTTACCCGCACAGGAATAGATAGATTTACCAATGGTTTTTTTAAGATTAGTTCATTAAGATTAATTAAGCATTGCAGCTTAAGCCTATATTATGCCTAATTAAAAAACCTGTCAAGCGAAATCTACACATTTTCACGCTATTTTGTGCGTTATTGAACAACTCATAATACGTAACAAAATAGACTATGTACACCAAATAACCTGAAGAGAATTCACTTAACTGCAAACTCCACAGAATCCAGAATATGACTATCTGCATCCATGATAGAAAGTTTGAATTTGCCCCGCTTCGGCTTCCAGAAAAAAAGGTGTTCAGAAATGCCTATTTTCTCATCATTGAGGACCCATCCATATTTTTTTGTTTCCGGTTGATATTGAAAAGGAACTCGTTGGAGATCGTCCGGTATTTCCGGATCAATGGAGATCAGTGTTTCATCGGCAGGATAGGTAATACGAGGCTTTGCATGAAGTGTATTACGCTTCACCGTAACAATAGATTCCGTACCCCTGATAAACCATTCTTCACGGGAAGGCTCAATATTTTGTTGGTATATTACCTTTGCTGAAACCACGTCTGGAGGCGCTTGTGGCGCTCTTGAAGTCTTCTCTACGTGGAGATAGTTCATGATTTCAAGCCAAACAGGTGCTGCACCTGTAATACCCGTTACGTTCCGCATAGGCTCACCGGAAAAGTTACCTACCCATACGCCAACGGTATATTTGTCAGAATAGCCGATACACCAGTTATCCCTCATATCCTTGCTGGTACCGGTCTTGGCTGCTGTCCAAAACCTTGTAGCGAGAGGGTTTTCAAGGCCAAAAGTCGTACTTCTCGCTTCACGGTCTGACAATATATGAGAAATAATAAAAGCCGCTTTTTTATCCATGATTTTTTTTGTTTTGTTGTCTTTTTTCCCGGAAATCAGCTTTGTTTCGCTCCAGTTACCATTATTGGCAAAAACCCGGTAGGCATTGACAAGTTCATAAAGCGTGACATCGGCAGAACCGAGGGCAAGAGAGTACCCGTAAAATTCGGCATCTCTGGTAAGGCTCACAAAACCAAGCTTCTTAAGCCTTTCTACAAAAGGTGCGATCCCAACAAGCAGCAGTGTTCTAACAGCGGGAACATTTATGGAGGCCGAGAGCGCCGTTCTGACGGTCACGAAACCCCTGAATATTTTATCGTAATTCTGCGGCACATATAGCCCCGTGGAAGTCGTCACATGCAGCGGCGTATCATCGATGAGAGATGCTGCCGTAATGAACTGTTTCTCGATGGCGAGTTCGTAGAGAAAAGGTTTTAAGGTAGAACCAGCTTGTCTGGCCGCCTTTATCCCATCCACAAAAACCGTGTCAGGTGATGTGCCGCTATTCCCCACGTAAGCAAGAATCTCGCCGGTTTTGTTGTCCACAACCATAACAGCGCCATCATACACATGCTGTTCTTTAAGTACCTGTACATATTGGTTAAGGGTCTCATAGGCAAAACGTTGGAGCTTGCCGTCTATTGTGGAAACAACATGACCGGTACTGTCTTTAAGAAGCATGCGGGCGACGTGGGGAGCAATAGCGTTGAAAGGTTTTATCCGGTATGGCCGGGCAAGATATATATCCGCAGTTGCTTGTATGTCTTCGCAGGACAAAGAAACCCCTGCTGACCGGCTGAAATAACAGGCTCGCTTAACGACTGCTTTAACAGATGCATTGGGCGACGTAATGAGGGATGCAAGAATATACGATTCCACATCATTAAGTCCGCCAGGCTCTTTATCAAAGAGCCCTCTCGACGCAGTACAGATACCCTGCAATTCACCCCTGAAAGAGATGAGGTTCAGGTAAGCCTCAAGAATCTCTGCTTTAGACCATCGTTGTTCCAGGGCAATAGCCGCTTTCACCTGTTCCCATTTCTGGGTAATCCCCCGCCTTCCACCTGCCCGTGATTTCAGATTTTCATCGAGAATGGAGACGAGCTGCATGGTAATCGTGCTCGCGCCCCGTAACCGTTGAGGCCTTATATTATGAAAGGTGGCATTTACAACAGCATACCAGTCTACACCATTGTGTTTGTAAAACCGCCTGTCTTCCACGTGAAGAGTTGCCCGTATCATTGCAGGAGAAATATCCCTGAGTGAAACCCATTCAAGACGCCTTCCGAACATATCAACACGAAGTCCATCAATAACATCGCCATGCCGGTCAAGAAGGAACAGGTCAGAAACCCGGTAATTTGTCCTGACCACATCAAAATCCGGGAAATGCCTTTTCTCCACTCCAACCCGCAAACTCATAACACCCCAAAGAAAAATACATGCAACGCAAACCGCAAAAATAGTAATCCCTCTCAGGCCGTACTTGAGTATCCTTTCCCTTTTCATAAACTCTTCAGCATCTTAGGGCAAAATCTCCATTTTTCTGTTAGGAATTTCGCCGAACATTTCCGGAGAGTAGAGAGCTTCCACTCTTGTCTCGGGCAGGTTAAACGTCCCCTCATTATTAAATCTCACCGTGTATTCAACGGTAACATTTCCTTTCCACATATATTCGTAATAGACCCTCATTGCCTCAAATGAACGTTCACGAAAAACCTCTCTTGCCCAACCCTTTTCAGACTCATTTTTTGTCATCATCGTTGAATCTCTTCCGAGGCCGCTTCCAAGAATCGTAGAACCAGCCGGTACAGGATCATTGACAACAACCCATGTCATATCACTCTGAGCATTGATTTCAAGATGTACGCGCGCAACATCCCCCTTGCTCCATTTTCCGGCAATTTTCTGCTCTACGGGCGAGATGGTTTTTACAATTTTATATCCGCTCGAAAAAGGTCCTTTCAAGGGGATTGCCGCCAGACTCTGTATCGTTGCCCAAGGCTTGCCTGTGCCTTTGTGCTCAATAAGGAGTGCTTCTTTTTTAGCAGGCCAGTTGAAGAAAGTCTCGCCACCTTTTGGCTTTTGTCCCCAATCTATGTTTACCGTTGCTTTGCTGCCGAGGGACGATCCTGTTGTACCTGTTATTGGTATGGATTCGAACTTCTTTGAGAATTTGTCCATAGCCAGCACACCCCATGCATTTCCAACGGTTGTATTCCAGTGTCCCTTTTTAAGACGGCCTATAACCCCCCGTGCAATCCTGGGAGCATCCTGATCCCAGTTACTGAATTGGAGAACAGTCAGTAAAGTCCGGATGGCATTAGTATCGGGAGACACCATCAGCCACCAGCAATAGTCAGACTTTTCGGTAGAAAGGTTCATTGTCGTCCCCTGGAAATTAAGCCTTGAACGGAGTATTGTCTGTGCCTCTTTCAATCTTGCTGCTCTGTTGGGGATATCCTCGCCGGTCCTCGCTAAAAGGTTGGTCCAGTCTAAAAGGGCTGATGCAGGCCAAAGATTCGGTTCAACAGTAATAGAATCGAGAAGCTTACCTCGAGCCAGTCCATAGCGAGAGAGGGCTTCTATGGCCGCTATTTTTCTGATAGCAAGGTCTGCGGTAGATAAACTTGACCATCGGACAATATGCCCCTCCACAAACTTCGTCAGGCCATCTGTCATTTTCAACCGCAGCGGTTCAGGGACCGTGTATCCCGCCTCATGAGCAATGGATAGTACATAAGAGGTGAGCACATCGCTTCCCAGCATGAAAGAAAGGGGGAAATATTTAATCAGTCCGTCTCTGTCCATATAAGAGGGGAGTTCCCCCATGAGTGTCTTCCATACCTCCTCATCACGGAGTGCAACAGCTTTAGAAATCTTCTGTTCAAAACAGGTATAGGGATAGTCTTTCATATATTCTGTGACTCCGGAAAGCCCTTCGGCGATCTTCGGTTTTACTATGACCTTTACCCCTCCCCGTTCAGCAACAGCATCAACGGGCCGTTCCACATTAAGACGGAAAGGGCCTGTCAATTGAGCGAGGGTAGCTTGGAATGTCTTCACGGGTACTGCAGGAACCACTTTCTGTCTCACCTTTATGGTGTCAGTGGAGTTTCCGTCATCGGTCGTCTCAATGACTTTCACTTCATAGACGAGCTCCTCCTGGCCCAAGGGGGCCGTTATATCCCACCCGATCTCTCGCGATTCTCCTGCAGGCAGTCTTTCACTGATTGGTTTCAGTTCCTTTTTTCCCGCCTTATCGGTGATACTAAGGATCGCCTCAATATTCATAGTCTTCATGGAGGTATTCCGCATAGTAAAACCGGCATTAAACCGATCACCTTCCCTTACAAGGGGCGGTAGGCCGGAAAAAACCATCAGTTCTTGTGTTGTGGCAACGGTAGTCATGCCTGTCCCGAAAAGAGATGCTCCGCTGGCTGCCACAGCAACAATTCTGAATGAGGTCAGCGAATCATTGAGCGGTATTTTCACTATTGCCTCACCATTCTTGTCAAGAAGGACTGATGACTTCCAAAAAAGGAGTGTCCCGAAGAGTTGCCTTGTTACCTGTTTCCCTCCGCCGCCTCCATGAGGAAAGGCCTTTTTGCCGAAATGACGCTTTCCCACAACCATCATCTGGGCCGTTGATGTATGGACCTCATAAGGTCTTTTTTTCATCATAGCTTCCAGTAGCTTCCAGCTTTCATTATTCTTCAACTCCAGAAGACCTTCGTCGACCACTGCCACAGTGACCTCACTCCCTTCGGGCGGTGTTTTACCGAGAGCTGTTCTGACGCTGATTTTAGCTTCTATTGTTTCTCGTACCTTGTAGGTTTTTTTGTCTGTGGCAACATGCACCTTCAGCTCATGTGCCCGCCACCCCACATTAATCTGCGCAATCCCCAGTTTATATACCGGCTTTCCGGGATCAAAGGTCGCTGTCGGTTTCGCACCTCCTACACGACCTCGTATCACCAGAGCTGACACATAGACGTTTGGCGAATAATGGTTTTGAACAGGAATTTCGATAACAGGGTTTTTTCTGGAAACCTTTTTTACATAAGTTTCCAGAATCCCTTCCCGCTCAACAGAAACAAGTACCGTTGCTTCTCTGAAAGGCATCCTTACCTGAAAACGGGCTCTATCGCCAGGCTCATAGTTTTTCTTTTCAGGTATAAGGTCGAAGCGGTCATCATTTTCGGCTTCAAACCATTGGTCACTTTCACCATAAATATAATTTTCACAATAAGCAGCAGATATATTCCCGGCCTCATCTTTTACTTCAGCCTGAAGGATGACTTCACCGACAACAGGTGATTTTTCTTCACAGAAAAGGATCCCCTCCTTACCTGTCTTCCCCTGACAGTGCGGGCCTATCTCCACTACTTCGGAAGTGCTTTCATATGCGTAAAAACCACCTGTGATACGCCTGCGATGTGAATAGGTCTTCCTCTGGAGAAGGGTTACTCTTACCTCTGCCCCGGATACGGGTTTTCCCGTAAGACCAACGGCAATGACTTTGTACTTCAACAGATCACCGCTTGTTGCCGCTCTATCGAGATTAATTCCGGCATGGATCTTTGCCGGATAGAGACCGATCCGTGAAGATGCTGTTTGTGTTTCACCATTAGGGTCCCTGAATTCCAATTCCGCCACAAGTTCTCTGGGCGAATCAATTTCAGGAATACCGGTAAGTCTTGTTCTCGCAGAACCTGTCCTGTCCAGGGTCATTTCCTGTGTTTTCAGTTTAATATCCCGCTCCTCTCCTCTTCCCCTTCTTTCAATAACCGGCACACCGTCTTCGTACTCAGTCTCCTCCTCTTCGTATTGAGGTTTGACAATACCCTTTTTCACATAACCATTTGCAAAGATAAACTCTTCATAATCGGGAAACGTCATAAACTTCGGCCGTACCTCGGACCGCAGCTTCACCGGTGCATAAGATGCGCCCCCTCCCGCAAGATAGCTCAACGATATATCAACATCCACTTCCTTTGTCTTAACAAGGGCCTCTTTCGGGCCTTTTACGCTGGCCGTCATAAGGGGTACCCGGAACTCTTCAACCTGAAAAGAGCCCGTTGCCCATACGTTTTTTCGATATTTCTTCTTTTGGGTCTTCCCTCCCTGCGGCGTCTTCTCTTCTGTATTTTGTACAAGATACACTTCGTAGGTACCGAGTTTTTCATTCTGCGGTATTGACCATACTGTTTCCGCAGAACTATTCTCATGCCATTTCAAGGGAAAAGTATACTTCTGATCGCTTCCGACATGCTGAATAACAATTTCATTGGGCAGAGCCGATCGGGGAGGACCAATAAAACCCTTCATCATATCCCTCTGCCGTATGAGGTGTTTCATGGAGACTGTCTCACCGGCCCTGAAAAGGGTACGGTCAAATACGGTATGAGCAAGCAAGTCCTCTCTCTCTGTGGATCCTGATGCTGCCGGCAGATTAAATCTCCATGGATCTATGCCATTATCCCAGCTTGAGTGGGTAAAGGTCATATCATTCTCTTTGCGGACAAATACAAAAAGACCTGAACTGATACCGCCAAGTAAGGGTGATTCCTCAATATTAAACCAGTAATTTTCATCATTGTCGTTATTTCTGCGGCCCAGAGGGCATTGGGCAAGATTGTCCCCCGAAGGGAGCCTGCCCGTGATTTTCGCGAGTCCCTCTGCATTTGTTCTCCCCAGCCAGACAACTTTTCCGGAACAATCCCGTAATGTCACAGCAGCGTCGCTGACAGGTTCGGCCCTGTCAAGTGATGTGACCCATACCAGAGATGACTCTCTGCCCCATTTAAAATGTGCGGCCATATTTGTCACCAGCACTGAAGCAGGAACATACATGGGTGCTGGTTTACTGAGCAAACCAGCACCAAGAAGTCTGCTTTCCAGCTCAACTACATAGAATCCTGTATTTTTTAAAGGAATTCCAACAACCTCGAATTCTTTCGAAAGACCCGGCTTCGGTATGGTGACCCGCTGCCCCTGCGTGGTCTCTTTGAAGATGGATTTCCTTCTGTCCGTACGGCGGAGCTTCTTCAGCCACTCTATGATTGCCTCTTCATTATCAACAGCAATTTTATTAATCTGCCCGTCAACATTCTGGACGATCCCCACTATCTTCTCATGTTTTTGCGCATCTCCCCTTGCATTTTCCTTATCCTTACCTTCAAGCCGACTCATCCATGCCTCGATTTCCGTCTCAATGTTCCTTACCGTTACAGGGAGCAATGGTTCATCGCTGTGTTCAACAATACCGAAATGGGATGAAAATTTCGCCAGTGGAGGATACCCATGTGTTTTCACGCGCAAGGGGAACTTATCTTTGTTCGACAGTTCTCTCCCGGCATCATCTTTAAACCCCTTGGGAAGTGTGATAATGAAGGTTTCATTTTCAGGAAAGGGGCCTTCGAAGGTGATGGACTGCAAAAATTGTCTTTCACTCTCTGTTTTAAGGGCAAAAATCTTGCCGGGTACAACGAGAAATGCCTTTCCCCGGGTATCTTCCACGCGTGACGTTTTCCATATCTTTCCACTCACGCTTTTCAGGGTAATCTCTTTTGCCAAGTCTAACGATACGGGGGACGTAAAATTGAGATTTATAGGGGAAAGAGGCATGCAGCTTGCCTCTGCATTTTCCCGCATACATCTGAATTGGACAAAAAATGGTTTTCTCGTTTTGTAGGCAAAGGTCTGATCTTCTGCGGTAGCAATGCCACTCAAGGACTTTACCCCCCTGCCCCAGACTATCTTCACCTCCGATGCAGGAGGGAAGGTTCGTCTACAGTCAAAGACAACAGCTGATGCTTTGTCCTTTCCATGCTTTATGGCTCTCAGAAAGTCTTCTTTTTCCTTGCCAATCACAAGCCTTACGTTGACACGCTCCTCTATTCCGGCAACAGAACAATAAACATTCTGAATAACAGTCTTTTCATCGGGCTCCCCATCAAGGGTAAAAATAAACCTCTGGTTTTCATCTATATGCTCATCTCCCTCATAAGGTTCTGCATTAAGTACAGAAGGTCCTCCGGTATTAAAGGTAAATTTACTTTTTCCCGTGAGACTTTTACCTGAGAGAGATCTGAGGGTCTTTTTTAACGTAAATGTACAGACCACACCGGCAGGGAGGTTCTTTTCAAAATCGTAGGACCAGTTTCTGCCATCCACCCAGCGCCCCTTACCCTTTTCAACACAGTTCATATCAAAAGGATCTGAGAGTCTGGGATCACCGAAGGGGACCATCTGTTCCGTAAACCTGACTGTCACCTGACGGAAATCTTTCACAGCGCCTTCCGGTGAAAAGAGTTCAACCTGCGGCATCTCACCGGCATTAAGGACCCCTGCACAAAAAATCATAAGAATAAAAACCTTCAGTATCATTCTGACCATAATCCCCTCCCCTGTTGCATTGTTCATCATTGAAATAAACCATCCTTTATATAAAAAATGTCTGATCCCCAATATAGACTTTTTGGAAATATTCCTGAACCGTTCTAAAATTTACCATGCTTTTGTAAAAATATGAACAGGGAAAAGGAGGAAAAAATGGAGTTTGTTGCATTTATTATTTGAATAGATAGATGGTAAAACGTATAATTTCACCATGGGTAAAGTTTTTCTTGTCGGTGCAGGGCCTGGTGATCCGAAGCTTATCACCGTGAGGGGTCTCGAACTTATCCAATCCGCTGATACCATCATCTATGACAACCTCGTCAATACCGACCTTTTGCATTTTTCCAAAAGAGGTGCGGAGCTTATATACGCAGGGAAACAAGCCTCCCGTCATGCACTGCCTCAGCCTGACATTAATGCTCTCCTTGTCGAGAAGGCACGAGACAACAATATCATTGTCCGTCTCAAGGGCGGAGACCCTTTTATATTCGGCAGAGGGGCGGAAGAAGCGGAATATCTCATTCAGCATGGCATCGATTTTGAAATTGTCCCTGGCGTTACCTCGGCTATATCGGTTCCGGCATATGCCGGCATACCTCTCACCCATAGAGATTACGCCTCTACGGTGGCATTCATCACAGGACATGAAGATGAAAAAAAGGTCGAATCAACGATCAAGTGGCACGAACTTGCAACAGGACCGGATACTCTCGTATTCCTTATGGGCATCAAAAACCTGAAAACAATCAAAGAAAAACTTATTAAAGGGGGGAAAGACCCCCTCACTCCGGCCTGCATCATTACCTCCGGGACGTTGCCGGAGCAAAGAGTCGTTACCGGCACTCTCAAAGAAATGGATGCTATTGCAAAAAGAAATAATATACAGCCTCCGGGCATTATTGTCATAGGGAAGGTAATCCGTCTCAGGGAAAAACTGAACTGGTACGAAGGAAAACCTTTCTTTAGCAAAAAGATCCTCATTACCCGTGCGCCGCACCAGTCAAGAAAATTCGGTGAACTTCTTACAGAGAAAGGGGCCCAGGTCCTTTACGCCCCCACTATCGAAATAACCCCTATCGAACCGAATCATAAGCTGCAAAAAGCTATCGGGAATATTGAGGATTACTACGCAATTATCTTTACGAGCGTAAACAGTGTTGCCATCTTTTTTAACAACCTCATGGAACACGACAGGGATGCCCGTGCACTGAAGGGCATAAAGATCATTCCAATCGGCCAGGCAACGGCAGCCATGCTGGAAACAAAAGGAGTTACGGCGGATTTCATTCCGCAAAGCTATACATCGGAAGGTATAGTTGAGATTCTGAATAAACTGGAAATAAAAGGCAAACAATTTCTTTTGCCGAGGGCAGCGGAGGGGCGGGACCTTCTTGTTGAGTTCATCAGAAAACAGGGAGGCGTCTGCACGGTAATCCCCATATACAAGACTTCTATTCCGAAAAAAAAGGCCAACCTGACTGAGAAACCTGACGTGATCACCTTTACGAGTTCATCGACAGTGGATAACTTTATTTCCATTTATGGGAAAAAGATACTGGAAGAAACGCTTATTGCTTCAATAGGACCAATAACGAGCAAAACACTGCAAAGTCACAATATCCCCATCCATATCGAGTCCCTCCGATATGATATCCCTGGGCTCATTGAGGCAATGGAGATCTACTTTTCAAGGGAAGGATCCAGCCTTTAAATATAATTTTCAAGCAATAACGAGATAGTTCTTTCGACACTGCCCGGTTCTTTTAATTCCATTTCTTTGATAGTTTTTTTTATTCTGAAATAAGTAAGTTCATCCTGAAGGTCTTCAATACGTCGGTAAATCCCCGATCTTCTCCCGAAACGATAAATGACTTTTTGCTCATCGCCCAAGGCAAAATAACTATCAATGACGGATAACATTTTATCTTTGTCATTCGGCAATCTGCCGTTTACATCTTCGAGAAGATTCAATACGTGGTCGCTTTTGATGAGACTTGTGATGCCCTCCAGATTTTCTATGAGCAGCCTCTCTTCACGGAGAATGTCCTCTTCTGTTGGAAGCAGAAAATCGCCGCTCTCCAGCTTTTCATAGAGGGGCATATTCTTTAAAATCTTCAGAGTCCTGAAACGTATAAAATCCGGGTTAATCTTATTCAACACAGCGGCCGTTTCCATGGCATGTTCCTTCCACCATTTCTTTCCGCCAAGACCAAGTACTACATACTCGGAAAGTTCAATCCCTGATTCTTTGATTTTTTTTCCGCTTTCAATATGTTCCTCTTTTGTCGCCCCTTTGTTCATGTATTTGAGCAACGCATCACTTCCCGATTCGAGGCCGATATGAAGTCTTGTCAGCCCAGCTTCTTTCATATCCTTTAAATCATCGACGGATAACCTTTTTGCTACAGTGCTTGAACGAGCATATGAGGTGACACGGTCCACGGTCGGAAAAGCCTCTTTGAGATATCGAAGACCATCAATAAAAACTTTAGGATTCATAGCAAGAGAATTTGCATCCTGAATAAAGATACTTTTAGCGCCGAAATACATCCAAACAGCAACACTCTTGTAACATTCATTGATAATATAGCTTGAAAATATCGTCTCTACAAGCGATTCGGTAATCCTGCCGCCATGACCCTTTTCCACGGACATCTGCCGAATGTCTTCGCAAATCTCCTTAACTGTATCAATATCCCTCTTGATTTCCTCAAACTTTCTCGCTTCAAACTTTCTTTCTTTGTAGATATGACAGAATGCGCATTTATTCCAGGGGCAATTCCGGGTAAATCTTATGAGGAGACTATACGCTTCATTTGGCGGTCTTATGGGCCCTATTTCATATCGTAGCGATTTGGTCATTACTCATCTTTGTCGGTGTGAATGGCAAAAACCGGTGTAGACATTTTAGACATGACTTTCTTTCTCTTTTTTGCCTGGCTAGTTTTTTTTCTCTTTCTCCGAAGTTCTGTTTTCTTTGTATTTGTCGGCATTTCTTCCTCCTTTTTTATCAACATACCATATACCCTCACTGTTTTCAATAAATAGGGGCCACAAACCATGAACAACCATTTGTTTGAATGATGTTTTTAAGGAGAAGGGATTTCAATTTGATGAATACTACCGTTGATATGGGATACCTGCCAATTCAATAGCGGGTTGACCGGCGTAAGGCAAAGCCCCATTTTCTGTTGAAATATTTGAAATCATATGGTATTTATAAAAGCAATAAATTTGCACGTCTTTCAATTAAGAACAGGGTGCGGGCAACTGTCTGTTACTTAAAGCGCGAAAGACGGAAGATAAACCAGGAGGCAACATGTCAAATCTTACCATTAAACAACTACTCGAAGCAGGTGTTCATTTCGGACATCAGACCAAACGATGGAACCCCAAGATGAAACCCTACATCTTCGGCGCACGGAACGGTATATACATCATCGACCTGCAGAAAACTTTAAAAATGTTCAAAGAGGCATACAATTTTGTAAAAGAAGTGGCATCGCATAATGAATATATCCTCTTTGTGGGCACGAAAAAACAGGCCCAGGAAGGACTATCCGAGGAAGCAAAGCGCTGCGGCGCCTTCTATGTCAACAACAGGTGGCTTGGCGGCACTATGACAAATTTCCAGACCATTGAAAAAAGTCTTGACCGCCTCAGAAAATATGAAGAGCTGAAAGAAAGCGATGTATTCAAGGTCCTCCCTAAAAAAGAAGCCATCGGAATTGACAAGGAGATTGCGAAACTGGAAAAGAATATAGGCGGCATCAAGGGCATGGATCGCCTCCCCGGAGCCATTTATGTCGTTGATCCCAAGAAAGAGTATATAGCAGTAAGTGAAGCAAAAAAACTTGGCATACCAACAGTCGGCATCGTAGATACTAACTGTGATCCTGATGATATTGACTTCATAATCCCCGGCAATGATGACGCAATCAGGGCCATCAAGCTCATTACCATGAAAATAGCCGATGCGTACCTCGAAGGAAAAGCACTCTACGTCGAAGAATTCCAGGCAAAAGAAACGGGGCCCATCGAAGAACCAAAGCCCTTTATCGACGAAAGCATTTTTGAAGAAAAAGCTGCCACATTGGATACCAATTCGTGAGGAGGATATACCCATGGACATAAGTGCAGAAGCGGTTAAAAAACTGAGAGCAAAAACAGGCGTTGGACTCATGGACTGTAAAGAGGCCCTGAAGCAGTCTAACGGCGATATGGATAAAGCCCTCGATTACTTACGGGAAAAGGGACTGGCCAAACTGCAAAAACGGATGGGAAAAGCCGCCCTGGAAGGCACTATCGCATCCTACATACATACAGGCGGGAAGGTTGGCGTAATGGTAGAAGTCAACTGTGAAACCGATTTTGTTGCCAACACAACACAATTTCAAGAGTTCGCAAAAAACATCGCAATGCAGATAACGGCGTCAAGCCCTCTCTATGTAAAACGGGAAGACGTACCTGAGGATATTATAGCAAAAGAAAAAGAAATATATAAAAAACAGGCCCTGGAGTCAGGCAAACCGGAAAAGATCATCGACAAGATTGCTGAGGGAAAACTTGAAAAATACTATCAGGAAATCTGCCTTGTTGAACAATCCTATATTAAAAACCCCGACTTAACGATCAAAGAGCTCCTCGAAGAGCTTGTCGTGAAGATGGGTGAAAAAATTCTTATTAACAGGTTTGTCCGTTTCCAGCTGGGGGAAACGATTGAAGAGTAAGGTCCGATACCGGAGGGTACTTATCAAATTAAGCGGTGAGGCTCTCACGGGAAACGCAGGGTACGGCATTGACCAGACCGTCGTCTCTGATATGGCCAAGCAAATCAAGGATATAAAAGAACTGGGTGTAGAGATTGCCATCGTTTTGGGCGGCGGCAACATCTACCGGGGAAAAATGGGTGAAAAAAAAGGCATGGACCGGGTAACCGGCGATTATATGGGAATGATGGCAACAGTCATCAATGCCCTTGCACTCCAGGATACCCTTGAAAAACTTGGTGTGGAAACCATTGTCCAGACAGCCCTTAAGATTGAAAAGATCGCCGACCCTTATGTGCGCAAAGATGCTCTCGGTCACCTCAGGGATGGCCGGGTCATTATATTCGCATGCGGCACAGGAAATCCTTATTTTACAACAGATACTGCAGCCGCGCTCCGGGCAATAGAAATAAAAGCGGATATCCTCCTGAAGGCGACAAAGGTGGATGGCGTTTTCGATAAAGACCCCGAACTCCACAAGAACGCAAAATTCTACCCTGAAATCTCCTACAGCGATGTTCTCAATAAAAACCTTCAGGTCATGGACTTGACGGCGATTACCCTCTGTAAAGAAAATCAACTTCCCCTTGCCGTATTTAACATGCGGAAAAAAGGAAACCTGAAAAAAGCAGTCCTCGGTGAACACATCGGGACCATTGTGAGGAGGTAGATATGAATCACGAGGTTATTGAAGAACTTGAGGATAAACTTAAGAAATCACAGGCAGCTCTGAAAAAGGACCTTTCAAAATTAAGAACCGGTGTTGCTTCCGTTTCCTTGCTCGAAGATATTAAAATAGACTATTACAATCAGCCGACACCGCTCAATCAGGCTGCTGCTATTGGAGTACCGGATAGCAGAACTATCACGATACAGCCATGGGACAACACCATCATCAATGAGATCGAAAAGGCCATCCAGAAATCGGATCTTGGCGTAAATCCCATGTCGGATGGAAAAATTATAAGACTTTTATTCCCGAAACTCACTGAAGAGCGCAGACGTGAGCTGACGAAACTTGGCAGTAAGATGCTCGAAAATACAAAGGTTGCCATGAGAAATGTCCGGAGAGATATAAACGAGAAATTAAAGAAAATGGAAAAGGATAAGGCCCTCTCTCAGGATGATCTCAGAAAACACCAGGATGAAGTCCAGAAAACAACCGATAAACATATAGAAATAGCAGAAAAAATATATTTAGAGAAAGAAAAAGAGATTCTTGCAATCTAAAGACAACCGCTCAATGGATAAAATAAAGCTCAATAAACTGCCTACTCATGTTGCAATTATCATGGATGGTAACGGACGGTGGGCAAAGCTCAAAAAACTGAAACGTGTTGAAGGACACAGCGTTGGTATTGAATCTGTGAGAGAAATCATTACTACGACCCGCGAACTCGCAATACCCTACCTTACCCTTTATGCCTTCTCGAAAGAAAACTGGGCAAGGCCAAAAGATGAAGTGACAACCCTCCTGACACTATTAAGCGTATACCTTGAAGAAGAACTGCCGCTCATGATGGATCAAGGCATTTGTTTCAACATAGTAGGGGAGCTAGAGGATTTTCCGAAAAAACTTCAAAGACAGATAGCAGGGGTCATTCAAAAAACAGCAGATAATAGTAATCTTCATCTCAACATCGCCCTCAGTTACAGCGGACGAAGAGAGATTATTCACGCAGTAAAAGCAATTGTTGAAGACGTCAAAAAAGGGGTCATCAAGAAGATCGACGAAAAAATATTTAAGAAATATCTTTATGCAGGTAACATACCAGACCCTGATTTCCTCATCCGAACAAGCGGTGAAATGAGGCTCAGCAATTTTCTTTTGTGGCAGGTTGCATATACGGAAATATATGTAACTGAAACACTCTGGCCTGATTTCAGAAAAAAAGCCTATCTGGAAGCCTTGCGGGAATTCACCAGAAGAGAGAGAAGATTCGGAAAAGTACAGGAAGGTTGATTGGGCGATCTCAAAAAAAGGGTATTAGCCGGCTGTTTTCTTGCCCCTATCGTTGCAGCCATTTTTTGTTTCTTACCACCCTTATGGTTTTATATCTTCCTTGCCGCTATTGCTGCAATTGCCTTCTATGAGATTGCCGCTATGTCAGGAGTCAAAGGAACATGGCTTCTTGTCTTTCTCTCTGTCCTGTGCTTCATACCTTTGTATTCCAAACACTACCACGTCTACGCCCTCTGGCTTCTTGCTGCTCCCCTTTTCTACCTGATCTTCAGGCTTTTGCAGGGCGGCGGCAGGGAAGAAGGTATAAACGAAGAGATCCTTAAGGGAACTGCGGTCCTTCTCTTCGGCGGAGTCTTTATTGTTCTCCCTTTCTTCACCATGTACCATCTCAAGGAATTGAACACGCTTTTTCCCTTTATTATTCTGTTAGCACTCTGGGCCAGTGATATCTGTGCCTATACCGTAGGGAAAAACTTTGGAAAAAGACTTCTCGCCCCTCAGATAAGCCCCAAAAAGACTGTTGAGGGCCTCCTGGGGGCAATCTTCGGCAGCATGATCATTATCGTCCTATTTCATAGGCTGCTGGATTTCGGTATCGCCAAGGCCCTTATCACGGGGGCTGTGATGGGTATACTGGGCCAGGCCGGCGATCTCCTCGAATCTGCGGGGAAACGCCTATGTCATAAAAAAGATTCGTCAAACCTTATTCCCGGACATGGGGGCATCCTCGACAGGATAGACAGTTTTATTTTTACAGCACCTTTTTTGTATATATGCACTATTTGGAGGACATAGAAGACCGTGAAAAAAAAGATACTCCTCCTCGGCTCCACCGGCTCAATCGGAAAGGCTACGCTTGAGATTATCGAACACGAGAAAGATAGTCTTGAAATATTCGGCCTTGCTTGCAAGGGCAGCATAGACCTCCTCAACGAACAGATACAAAAGTTTAAACCGAAATATATATGCGTATACGATAAATCACAGACAGATAAAATTAATTTCGACAAAACAAAAATTTTCACCGGTATCGCAGGTATGAAAGAGCTTGTGGCCATGGATTATGCTATCGTCGTCAATGCCCTTCCCGGCAGTATTGGTTTGGAACCAACCATAGAAGCACTGAAATGCCAGAAAACTATTGCCCTTGCAAATAAGGAAAGTCTTGTTATGGCTGGCAGGATTATCAGAAAGCTCCTCAAGGGAAACCCTAATCAACTAATACCCGTTGACAGCGAACATTCCGCCCTCCATCAGTTGCTGCAGGCCATCCCCCGGAAAGAACTGAAAACAATGATCATCACCGCATCGGGCGGACCCTTTCGAAACCACAAAAAAGACGACTTAAAGAAAATACGCCCCGAAGAAGCGCTTAATCACCCCACCTGGAAGATGGGACAGAAGATTACCCTTGACTCGGCAACACTCATGAACAAGGGTCTTGAGGTTATCGAGGCACGATGGCTTTTCGATGTGGAACCTTCACGGATAAAAGTTCTTGTCCACCCGGAAAGCATACTCCACGGTATTGTCGAATTGACTGACAACTCTCTCATGGCATATATGGCATGTCCGGATATGAAGATCCCCATCGCATACGCCTTAAATGCCTCTCAAAGATTGCCGCTGCCCGTAAACAGAGTCAGTTTCGAAGAAATGGCAACACTCTCCTTCTTTGCACCCGATATGGATAAATTTCCTTCTCTTCGGCTTGCCTACAATGCCCTCGCATCGGGAGACAGCGCCCTTATTGTGCTCAATACCGCCAATGAGGTTGTTTCAGAGGCATTTATTCAAGGGAAGATTTGTTTTACCGATATACCTCGCATTGTCGAGGACGCCCTGGAACATCATACGATGCAGTCGGAAATTGAAGACATCGACACCGTCCTGGAGCTACACAACTGGGCAATAATATATACTGCAAATAAATTAAGGAATCTATTGAGGTAGCCTATGATCAGTATTGTTTATGCAATCGTTGCATTGAGCATTCTCATTCTCGTCCATGAATTCGGCCACTTCCTGGTTGCACGTCTTACCAACGTCAAGGTGCTTGTCTTTTCACTCGGTTTTGGTAAGAAACTTCTTCATTTTACAAAAGGTGAAACCGAATATGCAATCTCCGCAGTACCCCTTGGTGGATATGTAAAGCTCCTCGGTGAATCACCTGACGAAGAAATAAGCGAAGAAGAAAAGGACCGATCATTTTCAAACAAGTCACCCTTCCAACGTTTTCTCATCGTCTTCGCCGGCCCGCTTTTTAATATCATCTTTGCAACGTTGATTATCTATTTCGCTCTTATCATCGGCGGATCCGGATCTATGCCTTCGCGGATAGGTGTTGTGGAAAAAGGATATCCCGCCTATGAAGCCGGTGTTCGTGCAGGCGATGTAATTATTGAAGTAAATGGTACGAAGATCAGTGAATGGCAGGAACTCTTGCGGGAGATGGCCTTCGCAAAAAGTGCCCCAATGAAATTCATATTCCAGAGAGATGGCAATAATTACGAAGTCAACATAACGCCAAAAGAGATAGAGGAAAAGAGCGACCTGGGCAATGTGGTAAAACGAAAAAAAATTGGAATCGGATCCACAGGGATGGTGCTCAAAAAAGAGAGCGTCTTCAGTGCTGTCCCGAAATCTATCAATGTGACTTATACCATGACGAAAACAATGATTCGCGGGATTTATCATATGATCGTCGGGGACATTTCCACAAAAGAGATTGGCGGTCCAATCGCCATTGTGCAACTCACCGGGAAACAAGCCCAGGGAGGCCTATGGAGTCTTGTCACTTTTGTCGCCTTTATCAGTATTAACCTTGGTATTCTCAACCTTCTACCCATACCTGTTCTTGATGGCGGCCATATCCTCTTCAATTTTATCGAAATTATTACGAGAAGAAAGATATCGGAAAAAGTTGTTGCGATTGCACAGAAGATCGGGCTGACTCTTCTCATAATGCTCATGGCCTTTGCTTTTTACAACGATATCATGCGGCTCTTTCAGACAAAGGCGTTTCTTGACAATCTGCCGGGTTTTCTCAAATTCTTCTCCGGCAAGTAGTTTTCACCTCAAGAGGGGTTACAGATGCTCATCCTCGCAGTCGATAATTCTCTTGATTTTCTCACTATTGCCGTTGCAGACGGGAAAAGAATACTCGAAGAGAAGAGCGTCAAGGACGCTCAAAATACCCCATCGGAAATCCTGGCCGGCATGGTCTCGGATATGCTTACCGATACAGGACACCGAATAGACGATATAGGCGCCATTTTTGTTACGCTTGGACCGGGTTCATTTACCGGTATAAGGGTCTCGCTGGCGTTCTGTAAGGGCATCAGTTCGGCAAAAAAGATTCCTCTCATCGGTGTTCCAACTCTTGATGTCCTCGCTCTTCACTTTGCTCATATGGATGAGCATTTCCTCTGTCCACTCATTGATGCAAAAAAAGGCGAAGTCTTCCTCGCTCTTTATTTCGCATCAAAGGGAAAATTGAAGCGGCTTACAAATTACCAGGCAGTAAAACCTGAAGCAGTGGTTGGGATGGTTCAAAAACCATGTATATGTTTCGGCAGCGGGATGAGCTTATGTGAACCATTTCTGACAACAACGGAAGGAGTGCAGATCGAAAAGGATATGGATCGGAAAATATCAGCAGAAGCTTTTATAGGGGCAGGTATGTTAGCCATGGCAGAATCCCCGAAGGGCAACATAAAACCCATCTATGGAAGAAAATCAGAAGCAGAAATCAGATATAACGTCACAGTCGATTAATACCGCGAATTAGTGTATAATTTACTTCCGGTCATTACTGCTGCAACTCACATACATAGCTAATCGACCTGCAAGGAGGAAAACATTGAAAACCATTGAAGAAATCAATGAAAAAATAAAAAAGGGCAAAGTTGTTGTCGTCACCGCCGAAGAGATGATCGATATAACAAAGAAAAAAGGAACAAAAAAGGCAGCCCAGTACGTTGATGTAGTTACTACGGGCACCTTCGGTCCCATGTGCAGCAGCGGCATGTTTGTAAACGTCGGCCATTCAAAACCGAGAATTAAAATAGGTGGTGGAAAATGCTCCCTTAACGATGTGCCTGCATATTGCGGCATTGCTGCCGTTGATCTCTATATCGGCGCCACAGCCTCCCCTGATGATGACCCCCGCAACACCGTTTACCCCGGAGCCTTTAAATACGGCGGTGGGCATGTCATTGAAGATTTCGTGAACGGAAAGGATATAAGGCTCGTGGCAACTGCTTACGGAACAGACTGCTACCCCAGAAAAAAGATTGAGACCTATATCAACAAAAACACCGTCAATGAGGCCTATCTTTATAACCCCCGTAATAGCTATCAAAACTACAATGTTGCAGTGAACGTTTCCGATAAAATGATCCACACCTACATGGGATCGCTGAAGCCAAACATGAATAATGCAAGCTACTCGAGTGCCGGACAATTATCTCCGCTTCTCAAGGACCCGAAATACCGGACAATCGGTATCGGGACACGGATCTTTCTTGGCGGAACCGTGGGATATGTTTCGTGGAACGGCACTCAACACAACCCCTCGGCGCTGAGAAGCCCTGACGGTCTCCCACGGGCAGGTGCAGGAACTCTGGCAGTCACCGGCAATGCAAAAGAAATGAATGGCGGCTTTCTGAAAGGCGCCAGTTTTGTCGGCTACGGCGCAACGATGTTTGTGGGCCTCGGCATCCCGATCCCCATCCTTGATGAGGAAATGGCATACTTTACTTCCAGGAGTGATGAGGATTTCTGGGCACAGGTAGTGGACTATTCTCACGACTATCCTGAGAGGATACCAAAGAGCCTCTGTGAGGTTACATACGCTCAGTTAAAATCGGGAAAAATCAACATTAACGGGAAAGAAGTGCCCACATACCCCATATCGAGCTACTCAAAGGCACAAGAGATCGCATCAATCCTCAAAGAATGGATCAGCGTTGGGAGCTTTCTTCTTTCGAGCCCTGTAGCGCCTCTTCCCGGCATTGATGCAGGGATCAAAATGAACACGTTGGAGGAAAGATAACGGCCTGCAGGTAAAAAGGTGTCGTTGGTGCTTTTTGCTTTATCTGTAACCTGTTACCTTGTAACCTGCAGCCAGTTTTATTATGAACAAAAAAGCTCTATCCCTCTTTTCCGGTGGTCTTGACAGTACCCTTGCCACAAAACTCATTCTTGATCAGGGCGTTGATGTGGTGGGCTTTCATTTTACCTCACACTTTGCAAGCAAACGCGACAAAGAAAGAGGACTCCAGGCAATACGGACTGCAAAAGAACTGGGTATCCGTCTCATCGTAAAGAACAAAGGTGATGAGTATATTGAGATCATAAAAAAACCACGCTACGGATATGGCAAAAATATGAATCCCTGTATCGACTGCAGGATCTTCATGCTTGAAAAGGCAGCCCTCGTCATGGCCGAAGAAGAGGCAGGGTTTCTGATAACAGGCGAAGTTGTAGGTCAGCGTCCCATGTCCCAGAAACGGCATACCATAGAGCTCATTGAAAAACGCAGCAACCTCGCCGGTCTCATTGTAAGACCGCTCTCGGCAAAGCTTTTTCCTCCTACAAAAGCGGAACTGGAGGGCGTTATAGACCGGGAAAAACTTCTTGGTATCTCCGGAAGATCACGGGAGACCCAGAACAACCTCGTTCGGCTCTACAACCTGAAGGAATTTGCCCGCCCCGGTGGAGGATGCCTTCTCACCGATCCTATCTTTGCCCGCAAACTAAAAAACCTCATGGAAAGCGATAAGGCATTCACACCAAAGGATATAGAACTACTGACAATCGGGAGATACTTCAGACTGAATAATGATACAATGCTGATCCTCGGGAGAAATCAAGAAGAAAATAAACGGCTCGAATCCTTCTGGGAATTCCCTTATATACTTTTTTCCCCAATGAGCTTCAATGGACCCAAGGGGATTCTCAAGGGACCGTTGACAGAAGAAACAATAAGGATGACCGCCAATATTATGGCCTTTTACAGTAAAGATGTGGCATTAACAATTACGATAGAATTGAATAATGGGTCATTGGAAATATATGAAGTTGAAAGGAAAACAGTAGATATTGAAAAGATCGCAATGTAAAGATATGCTCTTTCAGAGCAATGTCCGGAATGATGCTTGGCCTTGGCAGGACATCATTTGCGATGGAGGACTAATACAGAATGATACCCGGGAAGGCTTTAACGACAGGTCTTTTATCTGCTATTGACAATAGGCAGATTGTGTATACAATATTGACGTGCAGTCATATACTTTACAGTAAGGTGCGTATTGTATGTTCACTGCAGGGAAACAAGGAGGAGTAAGCGTGCGGATACCTGATGAATATACCTGTAGCTTATGCGATTATGCATTTCTCGATGGTGAGGTTCCCGGTAATGAGATTTTTTGTCCAAACTGCGGGAGCAGTACGGTTATTAAAGAACTGACATACGATGAGTTTCTTGACGACGATGAAGCATTTATGTACACGCTGGACTATGGAGAATACAAAAATAACGGGATATAGGGATGTTACCAGAGGAGGTTTCAGGAGCTCAGTAACTCCCGTAAATAAATATTGACTTTTCTGAGAATAAGATGTTTTATATTCTCAGATACCGCTTGGATCCACTTGGACCGAGACGGAAGGAAGATGTAATTTAAAGCCTTCTGATGACGTTCAGAAGGCTTTTTTGTTTAGAGAGGTTATGATGGAAAAGGTAACGGTGCCAGTTCTTAAAAGTATGAAAGGTAAAGATAAAATCACCATGCTTACTTCCTATGACTTCCCTATGGCAAAAATAGTCGACAATGCCGGTATACAGACGATCCTTGTGGGCGATTCCCTGGGCCCCGTTATGCTCGGTTATCCTAACACCATCCCCGTCACTGTCGATGAAATGATATATCACACAAAAGCTGTTACCAAGGCTGTTAAAAGTGCCTTCGTTATTATCGATATGCCTTTTATGTCATATCAGGAAAGTATTGCGGAGGCAAAGAAGAACGCCGGCAGAATGATGAAAGAGAGCGGCGCCGAAGCGGTAAAGCTTGAAGGCGGACTGAATATGAAGGATACCATAAAGGCAATCGTCGACATCGACATACCCGTTGTGGGACACATAGGCCTTACTCCCCAATCAATTCACCGGATGGGCGGCTACAAGGTCCAAGGGAAAGGAATAGAGGCTCAACGATTAATCGATGATGCAAAAGCCGTAGAAGAGGCAGGCGCTTTCATGATCGTCCTTGAGTGTATCCCCAGAACACTTGCTCAGGAAATAACAGAAATGCTCTCCATACCCACAATCGGAATAGGAGCAGGCCCTGATTGCGACGGGCAGGTACTTGTAATACATGATTTATTGGGATTGCTTGGTGATTTCAGGCCAAAATTCGTTAAGACCTACCTCAATCTCCAGGCAGAGATAGACGGCGCAGTAAAAACTTTTATAGAAGAGGTTAAAAAGGGCGTTTTTCCTGATGATGCCCGTTCATTTCACTAACTATGAAGATAATCAAAACGGTTCGCGAGATGCAGCAACTATCGGATGAGCTCAGAAAAACAAAGAAGATAACACTTGTCCCCACAATGGGATATCTTCATGAAGGACATCTCGCCCTTGTCAGAAGAGCAACAGAATTAGGTCACGTTGTTGTTGTCAGTATTTTTGTAAATCCCATACAATTCGGTCCCCAGGAAGATCTTGCCAAATACCCCCGTGACTTTGACCGAGACGCGGCGCTGCTGGAAAAAGAGAAAACAGATATTATCTTTTACCCTGATGCGGACGAAATGTATCCAGGGGCTTTTTCGACCTATGTGGAGGTCAAAAAGCTTGAAGACCACCTCTGCGGAAAATCAAGGGTAGGCCATTTTGTTGGTGTCGCAACCGTTGTGGCAAAACTCTTCAACATCGTCAAGCCTCATTTCGCAGTCTTTGGACAGAAGGACTACCAGCAGCTTATCATCATTGAAAAAATGGTAAATGATTTGAATATGGACATAGAGATCATAGGCCATCCAACCATTCGGGAACAGGACGGTCTTGCCATGAGTTCACGGAATACCTATCTGAGTCCCGAGGAACGGGACAAAGCCCTCCTCATCAGCAGGTCTTTAAAAAAGGTTGAGGAATTATTCAGGGAGGGTGAGAGGAACACGGCCACTCTCAAAAAAGAAGTAGAGGATTTATTACACCAAAAAGAAGGCATTAATATTGAGTATGTAAACCTATGTGACACTGATACGCTTGAGGAGCTTGGCACAATCAGAAACAAGGCTGTTCTCGCTATTGCTTGTCGTATTGGAAAAACAAGGCTCATAGATAATACGATCTTGACGGAGGCTTAACATGGAAAGAAGAATGATGAAATCAAAAATCCACCGGGCGACTGTTACGGAAAGTAACCTTGATTATGAAGGCAGTATCACCATCGACTCACATCTTATGGAAAAATCAAATATCATTCCCTACGAGCAGGTGGATATTTATAATGTCACATCAGGTGAACGGTTTACCACCTATGCCATAAAAGGTGACAAACATTCAGGCGTAATCTGCATCAATGGCGCTGCGGCACATAAAGCAAAAAAAGGTGACATGATTATCATTGTCACCTATGCGTCCTTTACGGAAGCTGAACTGGTATCTTTTAAACCGGCTAAGGTCTATGTGGACAGTCAGAACAAGATCAAGGATGCCCCCGTTTTAAGGGCCGCCGTTTAATACAGATCCTGATTTTACTGACCGACGACTGTTGACCGCTTAGGAAAAGAGCTCTTTAAATGGCGTCTGCCAAGCATCTTTCAGTAGACAAATGTCCGTATCAATAATAGTCCTGCCTGAGATACCCCGTACAATAAACCTTTCATCATTTCTTACTTTCCCTGCCATGCCATAAGGGATACTGCGGAAAAGTTTTTCAAAGGCAGCACGGTCACGTTCCCGGATGGTTACGACAAATCTGCTCTGTGATTCGGAAAAGAGAATGAAATCATCCCGGTACATACCCTGCTGAGGTATATGGGAAAGATCAACATCCATTCCGAGACCACCTGCAAAGGCACTCTCGACAAGACTGCATGCTATGCCCCCATCGGAAATATCGTGACATGACCGGATAATACCCTCCCTGATGGCTTTCTCAAGACACAGAAAGGTTTTTTTTGCCGAAGCGGCCCTCACCCTGGGAGGAATGTTTCCAATGCGGTCACAGTGCGAAAAATATTCTGATCCTCCAAGCTCAGGATAAGTCTTTCCGACGATAATAACAACATCCCCGCCCTCTTTGACATCCATCGTAATGGCCTTTCTAACATCGTCAATAACAGAAATTGCCGACACAAGTACTGTCTGGGGGACCGAAATCTTTATATCATTATGCATGTAATCATTTTTCATGCTGTCTTTCCCTGAGATACAGGGTGTTCCGAAAAAGGTCGTCAGCTCATAAAGCGCCTTATTGGCTCTGACAAGCTGAGCAAGCTTGTATGGCCCTTCAGGGTTTCTCTCCGATTCCACAGGATCAGACCAGCAGAAATTATCGAGAAGCGCCATTCTTTTCAGGGAACCACCTGATGCGATATTGTTTCTGATAGCCTCGTCGATGGCGCAGGCAACCATGTGGTACGTGTCAAACCGGCTGTATTTGGGGCAGATGCCGTGGCTTATCACAACCCCGTTAAAGCTTGCAAGATCAGGTCTCACAACACCGGCATCACTGGGACCATCGTTTTTCTTTCCCGTGAGGGGTTTCACAACGCTCCCCCCCTGCACTTCATGGTCGTACTGCCTGACCACATATTCTTTACTGCATACATTCCACCTTCCCAATACACCCTTGAGTATGTCGACATAATCCTTGGGTTCATGGAGCGGTTCTTCATCAACAATCCGGCGTTGCCATGTCGCCTTCAGATTCATCTTCGGAATCCCTTCATGGAGAAACTCCATACCCAGATAGGCCACCGTCTTGCCATTATAGAGCATATGGAATTTGCCTGTATCGGTAAATTCACCAAGCACTGTTGACTCCACATTCATTTTGCGGGAGAGGTCAAGAAATGTGTCTATTTTGTCCGGACTGACAGAGAGCGTCATCCTCTCCTGGGCCTCTGAAAGCAGTATCTCCCAGGGGGATAAACCGTGATACTTCAGTGGCGCCCTGTCGAGATGGACCCTACAGCCGTTTGTGTCTGTCGCCATCTCGCCGATGGAAGATGAGATCCCTCCGGCTCCGCAGTCAGTAATGGATGTATATAACCCGCGATCCCTGGCGATGAGCAGAAAATCTGTCATCCTTTTCTGGGTAATAGGATCGCCAATCTGGACAGCGCTTGTGGGAGATGCTTCGGAAAGCTCCTCTGATGAGAATGTGGCGCCATGGATTCCATCTTTGCCGATACGGCCGCCGACCATAACGATGCTATCGCCTGTAAGCACCTTTTTCTGATATGATGGCTTTCCCTGGAGCGTAACCGGCATAATGCCGCAGGTACCGCAGAAGACGAGGGGTTTGCCGAGAAACCCTCCATCAAAAACAAGGGAACCGTTAATTGTCGGAATGCCGCTCTTATTCCCTCCGTGTTCCACACCTTCTCTCACCCCGTCAAGGACCCTCTTGGGATGGAGGAGCCGTGGCGGTATTTCGCCCTTATAATCAGGCGCCGCAAAACAGAAAACATCCGTATTAAATATAAGCTTTGCACCCATTCCTGTTCCGAAGGGGTCCCTGTTTACACCAACAATACCGGTAAGGGCCCCTCCATAAGGATCAAGCGCCGAGGGGGTATTATGAGTCTCGACTTTGAAGGCCAGATTATAGTGCTTATTGAATTTTATCACACCGGC
>PNOF01000034.1 GCA_013824645.1 Syntrophus sp. (in: bacteria)
CAGGACTCTATAGCTCATTCTTGAGCGAGAGGGGAAGGCTCCATGAGCTTTGCTTATGGAGGGGGCGACGTGAGCCCCAATAAAAGGAGGGAAGTATGAAAATTTTTGATGTAGGAGATGTACTACGGTTTGCCGTAAGGATCGAAGAAGACGGGGAGACCTTCTATCGTAAAGCAGCGCTTGTCACTGCAGATAAAGGTATCAGTGATTTATTTTCCTTGCTCGCCGATGAAGAAATCAAACATAAAGGGATATTTCAGGATATGATTTCGAAAGTAGAAACTGTGGCGCCTGCCGAGACATATGACGGTGAATATGCAGCATATTTGCATAATTATATTGATGACAAGGTAATCTTCACGAAAAAAAACCATGAGGAAGCCACATCCGATGCAAAAGATACTTTATCGGCCATTCTTTTTGCTATGCAGCGTGAAGCCGACTCTATTCTTTATTACCATGAATCGAAACAGTTTATAGCTGAAAAGTTTTATGGCATAATCGACAAGATCATTGCAGAAGAACGGAAGCACTTCAGCAAACTGTCGGAATTACGGAATAAATATATGTAATGATGTCAACGGTATATTGTGATTGGCAATAGATATTCGCAGAGATACTATTTTGCGGTATTATTGTCTACAATATAATTCTTCTATGGATGAGGGTATATGAATATAGGTTTTTTAGCCTCACATGGCGGCAGTAATATGCAGGCCATCATAGACGCCTGCAAGTCCGGACAACTGAAGGCCACCCCGGCTGTCGTCATCAGCAACAACGGCGACTCAACTACTCTTGCCCGTGCCAAGACTGAGGGCATTCCACGCTATTACATGAGTGGAAAGACCCACCCCGGACCGGGAGAGCTCGACCAGGCCATTTTGGATGCTTTCCTCCGCCACTCCGTAGATATCGTTGTTCTGGCCGGATATATGAAGAAGCTGGGTCCAAAAACACTCTCACGTTTTCAGGGAAAGATTCTGAACATCCACCCTGCCCTTCTCCCCAAATTCGGCGGTGAGGGCATGTATGGCATGAATGTTCATAAGGCTGTCATCGCGGCAGGCGAAAGGGAGAGCGGAGTCACTATTCACCTTGTTGACGAACAATACGATACAGGGGCAATCATTGCACAGGCAAGGGTTCCCGTGATGCCCGATGACACACCGGAGACATTAGCCGCACGCGTCCTGGAGCAGGAACACCTTTTGTATCCCGAAACATTACAGCGAATTGTCATTGGTGAACTACATCTGCCGTCGTAAATTTGAGGATTTATATCAATGTTTTATTCCACATCGGGGGAGCATTATATCAGGCTGAAGCAATTTTCGATGCATGACGCGAAGGCAAGGGCGCGTGCACCGGAAGCGTACCACCAGTACGTTGAGGATGCCGCGAGCCCGCAGGCAACGAAGTTTGCCGCGAAATACCCCTTCGGGGCACAGGCGCGCTTCAGCCCTTTTAGAAACGCCGGGCGTTTCTAAAGAATAGCCTCAGCAAAATCCTTCGCGCTAAACGGTATCAAATCATCAACCTTTTCGCCCACCCCAATATACCTCACGGGAATGTTCAGTAAATGCGCAATAGGCAGGATAAACCCTCCCTTCGCCGTACCGTCAAGCTTGGTAATAATTATTCCTGTTAGCTGAAGGGCATCGTGGAACGCCTTTGCCTGCGCGATAGCGTTCTGGCCGTTTGTCGCGTCTACGACAAGAAGCACCTCGTGGGGAGCGCCATCCAGTTCTTTAGCGACAACCCTCTTTATCTTTTTCATTTCTTCCATGAGGTTGGCCTTTGTATGGAGCCTCCCCGCAGTATCGAGAATGAGGATATCGATATTGCGGGCCTTGGCGGCCTTCACCGCATCATAGGCAACAGCGGCAGGATCGGAACCATCGGCGTGTTTTACCGTATCGATATGGAGCCTCTTTGCCCACACTTCGAGTTGTTCAATCGCGGCTGCCCTGAATGTATCGCAGGCGCCGAAGAGGATTGTCTTCCCTGAACTCTGAAAAATGCTTGCCATTTTTGCAATTGTTGTTGTCTTTCCCACACCATTGACGCCAAGGGCAAGTATCACAAAAGGCTTTGTCCCGCCAATATTCATGGGCGTTTCAATGGGCGTTAGCATCTTTTCTATTTCTTCTTTCATGGACTGCTTTATGTCATCGGAAGTTTTGATCTGCCCTCGTTTCCACTTTGCCTTCAGTGATGCAACGAGCAGTTGTGACGTTTCAAAACCAGCGTCGGCAAGAATGACTGCCTCTTCGATTTCATCAAAAGCATTTTCGTCAATAGGTTTACCGGATACTGCCCACTCAACGCGGGTGATGAGTTGATCCCGCGTTTTCGCAAGACCGTTCTTTATCTTTTCAAAAAAACCCATATTTTCTCTCTTTTATTCTATAGTCATGCGATAGGATCCCGCATTTCGCCTTGGGTTGCGGACAAGGAACCCGGCGCCTATCAACAAGCACAACGCAATAGTCTACTGGCAATCCCGCGATAATTCCTCACGGGCATAGAATCCGGTACGCGTTGTCAGATACTGTTCCATCTCTTTTTCATACCACTCGATCTGTTCTTCGATAGTCTTTTCCATCTGCTCCGCATCGATATTTCCTTTTTGCACCATTCCCTTAAGCTCCCCTATTGACTCAAGGGGATAGAGGTTTTCATAACGGTTGATATAATCTTTCAGGGCCATCATCCCATGAATCTTGTCCAGCTTTGTAAGGATGATCGCCCTGTAGCCGAAAGTCCTGATCTGATAGAGCGTGTCAGGTTTCTCCTTCGCGGCTTCCTCAATGAGCTTCCCTGCGGCTTCCAGATTACCCATTTTGTATTCCGCAACGGCAAGGAAGGTAAGCGATACGGCATCTCTGAGGCTGTTCATTGCCTGCTGGAAATGCTTCTCAGCCGCTGTATATTCCTTATCAAGGAGAAGCTGTTTCCCTCTGTAGATGTTATCATTATAGAGGGCATACATCGTTGAACAGGAATACATGGACAGGCAAAGAAACAGTACAACTATTACGGTGTATATGGTTTTCCGCATTCTTTACAAATCCCCTTTTCAACAACACCGATGCAGGCTCCGTCACTACAAAGGACCCTGTCGTCAAAATCGACTGTCTCATCCCCTGCCTTTAGCGGCGCCGTTTCGGCTTCAACACATTTCTGTCCGCAGAGATAGCAAAAGGGTCCGAGCTTCGTAATCACATTCCCGCAATGCTTGCAGGTGATACTTTCCGTTTCACTACCACATTTTTCACAGAGCATAATTCACCTTATTTCTTATTTTTTTGCTTTTATAACCTTTATCACTTTGCCCTTTTCAAATTCCACATATACCGTATCCTTATTATCAGGCATCAATTTCCATTCAGGAACATAGGTCCAGAGAATACGGTTTTCCGGGGTCAAACTCACCATAGTCGGTTCGCCAAGCTTTTTGCGGATTTCCTCTTCACTCATGGAGATGAGGGAGTTTTCGAGCGCCGGTGTCTTTGACTGCGACTTTGCTGGCTCTTTTCCCGGTTCTTTTCCCACCATCTTTTTCAGGGTTGAACAGGAAATCAGGAGAAAGAGACATAGAAGAATGATGCAAGTTTGAGAAAGAAAAGAGGTTCTCTGACTTTTCCACATTTTTGGTGGAAAACCTGTGCAAAAGTTGTAAAAATTGGTTTTTATCCCCTTGATATTATTGGCTATCATACTCTTTTGCCTATTCTCTGTACAACTAAAATAGTTAATGATATCATGTAGTTCCATTTCAATCACCCTTTTTTATCTCGTTATTATAGTACAAAATTACATTATCATGGATTGCCCAAATTATCAATGAGTTATCTATTTTCCGCCCTGGCGGTGTCAATCTGCGGTTTTGCTTGTGCGGCGTACACGACCCGCAAGCGGGTGCCCAGACGCCTCCGCGCAATCCCTTGATTGCCCCGCGACTTCTCGCGGGGTAGTTCGTTGCCTTGCCGGAACGAAAAATCCCTCCTTTCCGGTTCGGAAACCGATAGTTTGACATCCTGAGTTTCCGGATGGACACTATCTGCCATGGAGAAGAGACCTTTTTTTCGATGCCTTCCTGAGCCTCTCCATGATGGCCCTTCCAATACCGACTTCAGGCACCCTCTCTGCGTAGATAATATCAATGTCTTCACGGTCCAGTTCGATGAGACTTGAAAAAAAGTTAGCCGCCGCCTCCTTGAGATCTCCTGCTTCTGAGAGTATCTTCATATGTCGGGATATGGATGGCCTTTCAGGCGCCCTGAAGGCAAGAAACGAGGAATTGTCCGTCTTTATCTCATCCATGCTGTGAATAATCTTCAACGGCTTAGCAGGCGCGTAATGGTAAGGCAATTCACCGGGCGACCGGCACAGAGCATCCTGCTCTCTATCAGCCGTTATTTCAACATGCTCCGAGAGTTCCTCTTCGCTTATGGCGCCATGCCTGTGAATATACACGCCGCCTTCCTGAAAGGAAACGATTGTCGACTCTATACCAAAGACGCTGTCACCTCCATCTAAAAGCATGGGGATTCTACCTTTGAGCATACGGGCAACGTGACCTGCTTTTGTAGGGCTCATATAACCAAAGGGGTTGGCGCTCGGCGCGGCAATGGGTTTCCGGAAAGCATTGATGAGCTGTAATGCCACGACGTGCGATGGCATCCGCATCGCCACCGTGGGAAGACCCGCAGTGACAATGTCCGGTATTATTGCTTTCCTTTGGAGGATCACCGTAAGGGGACCCGGCCAGAAGATTTCCACAAGTTTTAATGCACTGGACGGCACATGCTCGGCGTAGCGAAAGACCCAGTCTTTTTCACTGATATGGACGATGAGAGGATCGAAATGAGGTCTGTTCTTAGCTTCGAATATCTTTGCTACGGCATAAGGGTTCAGCGCATCGGCTCCAAGGCCGTAGACTGTCTCTGTGGGAAAAGCAACTACCTCTCCGGCAGCGAGGAATTGTATTGCCTTCTCTATCGATGAAGCTTCAAATCCGTTTGCAATTTCCATGTGAGCATTTTAATGCATAACTTAAAGGATTATCAAGGGATATCCGGTAATGAGGCTTGACGGGTGCGATTCCCACGGGTATATCCCTTGTCAATTTTTCTGTTTGCTGATAAAATAGAGACGGTAAACATTAAAATTTATTTCCCTGGTTCTGAGAGAGCATGGAATATGAACTTCTATAATATTGTTTCAGCCTTTGGTATTATCTTCTTCATTGCCTTTTTGTTTTTGTTTTCAAGAAACAGAAAGCGGGTCAGCCTCCGGGTTATCATCTGGGGGATCGGCCTGCAGCTTGCTTTTGCGCTCTTTGTCTTTCGGGTCCCCTTTGGGTCTCAGGTGTTTCTCTTTCTCAATGATGTCACCATGAAGATTATCGACAGCGCCTTTGAAGGAATCCGGTTTCTCTTCGGGCCCCTTGCCACGCCACCCGGCGAGAAGGGTTCCCTCGGTTTTATTCTCGCCTTCCAGGCCTTTCCCTCTATCATATTTTTCGCGGCTTTAATGGAACTCCTTTATCACGTGGGGTTCATGGAAAAACTCATTAATATTTTTGCCCATATATTCAGAAAAATAATGGGCATCAGCGGCGCTGAATCTCTTTGCGCCTCAGCACAGATCTTTTTCGGCATTGAATCGAACCTGACAATAAGACCATATTTGAGCAAAATGACGAGGTCAGAGCTAATGGTTGTGCTTACAACAGGGATGGCCACCATTGCGTCCAGTGTCCTCGGGTTTTATGTCATCATCCTGGCCGGGATTTTCCCCACTGTAGCAGGCCATCTCATCTCTGCGTCAATACTCCTCGCACCGGCAGCCATTGTGGCAAGTAAAATAGCTATACCGGAAACAGAGGTTCCCCTGACCCTCGGCAAGGTCGCAAAGATTGAATATGCAAAGGCCGATAATGTCATCGAAGCAATCATTAACGGGGCTATGACAGGGGTCAAGATGGTCGTAAGCATCGGCGCTCTCCTCATCGCCTTCATCGGACTTGTCTCCCTTGTTGATATGGGCCTTCTCTCTTTAGGCAAGGGGATTTCCCAGGCTATTAAAATACCGGTAGATATCACGATTAACAACCTTCTCCAACATATTTTTTACCCTTTTACGGTGGCTATGGGGGTCCCCCTTGATGATGCGCCTCAGATTGCAAAAATCCTCGGGGAACGGATTATTTTAACGGAAGTGAAATCCTATCAGGATTTGAGTATCCTCGTAAAGGAGGGCAAAATCCTCCATGAGCGCAGTATCGTCATCGCCACTTACGCGCTCTGTGGCTTTGCCCATATACCCTCACTTGCCATATTTGTCGGCGGTACCTCAAGCCTCGTACCGGAACGGACAAAGGATATTGCGGTCCTCGGTCTCTGGGCACTCTTTGCGGCCAACATTGCCTGTTGTATAACCGGAGCGGTTGCAGGCCTCTTTTATACAGGCGTCAGTGGTACGCTTTTATTTCGATAAAGATAAAAGTCTATATCCCTAACTTTTCCCTCTTTGCTTCAATGTGCGCTAATATACCCTCAACCGCTTTCACTGCGTCAGTCTCAACATTCAGAAGGCCGCCTGTTATATCTTTTAAGTCTTCGGTGAGGAGCTTCACGAGATTGGTCCCGCCGGTGACGGTCGGGACGGGGTTAACATAGGTATAGAGGCCAAGCGCAAGGGCAAAGACCGCGTCTATGGTTGCCTTCTGTTCCATATACTCCGGCGCGACTGCGGCTACGGGAAGATCAGGTATAGGCACATCAACGGCAACGGAAATCTGAAGAAGCAGATCAGCAAGACGGCCTGTATCAGTACAGGTTCCGAAGCTTAAGACAGGGGGAACGCCGAGCGCTTCACAAACCCTTTTCAGACCTTCTCCGGCAAGCTCTTTCGCGTCGGGACTGCATAGACCAGCCACCTGCATGGCGCCGTTGCCGCACCCCATTGAAAGTATCAACACATCACGTTTTATTAACTCTTTCGCAATGCGGACACTGTGGACATCCTGTCCTGAATCTCTTAAGCTCGTGCAGGACACAAGACCTGCTATACCCCGTATCGCGCCACTCTTGAGAGCGGCGAGGAGAGGACCTAAAGTACCCCCCAGGGCATCAATAATACTTTCCGATGAAAAACCTACAAGGGCCTCTGTAACAGGCAAACCTGTCATCGCCTCGATGGTGGCCCTTCTCTCTTTAAAGTTGCCTATGGCCATCTCAAGGAGCTCTGCTGCCTGTTCCTCAGCTTTTTCCGGTATATAATCAATCCTGTCCGTAACACCTTCCAATACAACAAGAGGACTTACAGGCACGAGTTTGAATTTATACTTTTCAGCATATTTGGGATCAACAGGCATGGAACAGTTCATGTCGCAGGCAAAGAGATCAACACATCCGCTTGCCAGCACTGCCTCCTGCATGATCCAGTTGCCCGTAAAGCCGTAGAAAACATCATCCATGGGCCATCTCTGGATCATTTCCTGGCCTGTCTCAATGTTTGCGATAACACGGAGGCCTTTCGCGCCCATAGCCTTTGCCTTTTCCTGCCATGCCAGTTTTCGGGCAAGTTCTACCATGGCGAAACCGAGAAAAGGCTCGTGGCCATTGGGCAACACATTGACATAATCGGGATCGAGCACGCCTAAGTCGACACGCATCATGTGCGGTCTTGGTATACCGAAGAGGATGTCCTGGCAGAATTCATTGACAATCTGGCTCTGGTAGGCCATTGCGATGCTGAGACGCATGGCTTTCAGGGCAAGGCTTACGTAATAACCATCGACATTCGTAAGACTGGAGGCTGTGGAAAACATCATTTCATTATGAATGCCGCCGGGGAAAATGCCAAGCTTCCTCCAGACCGCTTTTCTTTCCTGCGGCGCCAGGGTTTCCACGATATAACTTGGTTCATCATATTTCCTGTTAAAATCTGTCTCGAAATAGTTGCAGAGTGTCAGTGCCAGATCGTTTTCGGAAAACGCCGATGGGATACCGAACCGCTCCGCGAATGAGAAGAGTTTATCCGGCTCCCTGATGGTAAAGGGTGATTTACCGTCGGCAACAGCCCGAAGCGTTTTTATAGTCTGTTCCGTATGATAATGGTATGTCGATGCGCCCATGACGTTTCTGAGAAGCATCATACGCATTGCCATGCCGTCGCCGGTGATGCCGCAAACACCGCGCTTATCTTTTGCCACGTCGGCCCGGCAGGGGCCGTTGGAGCAGAGATCACAGCGGACACCGCCCTGACAGAAAGGGCACCTCTGATCAGGACTTGAGCCAAGCCCCTGTGCTTCATAGCGGTCCCAGATATTTGTCATGCCGTCTTTTTTTATACGTTCATAAATTTTTTTCACCGATTCGTGGTAAGAAATCCTGTCCCCTTCCATAGATGACCTCCTTTTCGTAGTACGGATAGTATAGTGTAATCAGTGTGGCAGTATATCGTCAAGGACAGTTTTTTAGAAAACTACGAGTTGAAGTGTTTCCGGTAAGTCCTTTCAAGAACTTCTTCTATTTCTCTCCTGAATTTTTCATAGCTTTCCATGAAGGCTTTTCCCGTAAGCGTTAACTGAGACCCTCCACCGGAAACACCGCCCACTTTACGTTCAAGAAAGCTAATCCCGAGCTTTTTCTCCACGATCTGGATCATAAGCCATGCCTTTCGGTAGGAGATCTTCAGATCCATGGCAGCCCGATGGAGTGACCCTGTCTTTTCTATCTGCTTTAGGACCCGGTAAGGACCCTCGCCAAAGGCCTTTCCGTCATTGTCCAGCCAAACCTTATAAGCAATTTTCATTCAGGCTCCTCGGCGCTCAATATCCTGAATTATATTGGATTGCCTACAATTCCGCAAGCTCTATCAACTACCAGCGCTCAGTCATAGGCCACAACACCGGCTGTTCATCATAAGAAATAATCCTAATATTTGTGACAACTCATTATGAAAACTTTGCATCGCACTATAGTTCATCATTATGAACAATATTACCTAAAAGAATTTCTTGACATGCGTTATTCCCGATGATATATAATGATCGTTATTCCCTATTATATATAAGGATGAACCATGGTCAGACATATTTTGAGAATCGTTATACTGGCATTATTCGTAATGATTGCTCTCCTGCCATTAATGAGCGGTTTGAGGGCGCAGGAAACTCAAGTAACAAAAAGTAACGTGCTCAATACCATTAGTAAGAGCTACTCCATGCCGGGAAGAACATATTTCGCAAACCTGCGTTACACATTTTAGGGGACTGTCGTGATTGTAGATGAAACAGCCGATATCATACGGGAACTCTACGGGAAATACCTGAAGCACATAACCATAGAGAGAATGGTAATAGGCATATTCTTTGCGGGGGTAAAGCTTTCAACCGGCTCGGGCGGGGTCTCCTACACGCCTGCCGCCGATATACACGGCGACCCACGCTGTGGCAGCATGTCCCTTGCGAAACCAGGTCCAGGCAGCTTTCAAGGAACGCCCGTCTCTGAAATATTAGATGCATCAGAGGGCTCGACGATCCTCAACACGGTACGCCTCATTGTATTAAACGCCCTTTCCCCTCTCTTTCTTACAGAAAACAGATACAAGATTATGGGTGATTGCGACGTTCTTGATAACATCGATCTCACATCAATCAAGAGGGTAGCTATGGTGGGAGCCATTGGCCCCCTCCTCACAAGATTCAAAGGTCTAAGCGGCGTTGAGATCCATGTAATCGAGAAGAAAAAACAGTCTCTCCGGAAGGATGAATTAAAATACTATGTACCTTCCGAAAATGCAGGCGAAATTATCCCGCTTTGCGATACGGTGGTTATTACCGGCGCTACAGTGGCCAATGGAAGCATTGATGAACTTCTGGGCTTAGCAGATCCTGCCGCACGGGTGATCGTCACAGGACCTACGGTCAGTTTCTTGCCTGACGCATTGTTTAAAAGGCACGTGGATATTGTCAGCGGTACCGTCGTAACAGATGTGGACAGGGCACTCAATATACTCGCGGAAGGAGGCGGCGCTTACCACCTCTTTCACACCTCTTGTTTAAGAAAAATCAATATTATGGAAAAAGGCGCAGGAAACTGATTTTATATGGTAAAAGTCATTCGATCAATACAACGAGAATTCGTTTTTTCACTTCTCATACATATTGTGGTGCTTGGTGCTGCCATTGTCTTCGGCAGTCAGCTCGACAAAAGGGCTGAACCAGTTGTTGTTTTTTTGAGCGAAGAGATGCCTGGCGGAAACAAGGGAACCGGCACAAAGGAGATCGGTTTTCAGCCAAAAAAAGGAGGACCTTCACAGACCAATAAGAGAACAAAGGCCACAAACCGCACTGTAATAGAAAAAGCAATAAGTATTGAGAAAAGTAAAATAGACAGTGCTGAACCACCAACTACATCTTCAAATATGACGGCCATAAATAATACTTCATCGGCATCCCTCGTGTCAGAGGGTCTCCCCACAGGAACAACATCCGCCGGAGGCGGTTCCGGAGAACCGGGGGGGGGCGGCTTTGGTTTCGGTTCCGGCGGCCAGGACGGCAGCGGAGGGGGTACAGGCAGAGGTCATGGCACAGGCTCAGGAGATGCCAATGTTCTCGCTGAGCAGTATCTCGCAGAACATTACGCCTATATCCGAAACCTCATCATGAAACATCTCAAATACCCGCAGATGGCAAAAAAGATGGGGTGGAAAGGAAAGGTCGTTGTGTCATTCCTGATTAAAGAAAGCGGCCGGGTTGATAACTCGAAAATCATCATCAGTTCAGGTTATGACGTGCTCGACAGAAATGTGCTCTCAGTCATCAAAGAGGTACAGCCCTTTCCCAAACCACCAGTGAAAGCAGAACTCATAATCCCTATTACATATAAGCTGGAATAAGAATAAATAAATCATTTTAGAAGGAGATACACATATGGCTATAGATAATCTGGACTTAGCACAATGCCTCGAGGAAGCAAAAGCGTTTCATGGAGACCTATGCGCCGGGATCGTCCTCGGTACACGGATGTCAATACTGGGGCTTCAGGCAATCGGCATCAGCGACCCCAAGGGCAAGGATAGAAAGGACCTCATTGTCTTCGTCGAAACGGACAGATGCGTAACCGATGCTGTCCTGGCAACGACAGGCTGTCATCCGGGCAAACGGACCATGAAAATCCTCGACTACGGTAAGATGGCCGCCACCTTTATAAACCTGAAAACAGGCAAGGCTGTGCGGGTTAACCCAAAGAATAAAGACGGCGACAAGAGAAAAACCCGGGAAGAGATCGAACAAAACCCACACACAGAAGAATATACCATGATGCCCGCTGAAGACCTCTTCAATGTTGTGGAAGTCTCCGTGGACCTGAAACCGGAAGATATGCCTGGCAAGCCGCTCCACATCGTCACCTGCTCTTCCTGCGGAGAACGGATCATGGATGTGAGGGAAGTCCTTAAGGATGGAAATATTCTTTGTAAACCATGTGCAAGTAACAGCTATTACTATACCCCTATGCACTCTGAAGCGCAGCAAAAACTGTAAAAGATCCTGCAGAGCATTTTAGAGGAATGTACATGATCGATATTCGAGCAATAGATTGGAATGAAGTATGTAAAGAAAAAAAGGCAATGCGTTCTTCTCCGGGCAGCAGTTCCAAATGCTGGAACAAGAGAGCGCCCTCTTTTGCTGCAAACACAACAAAAACAGGGTATGCCGAGGCATTCCTGAAAATAGTCAATCCGAAGCAGACTTGGACTGTTTTTGATATGGCCTGCGGCGCAGGCACCCTTGCCATCCCCTTTGCAAAGCGTGTCAAGACAATCACTGCCGTCGATTTTTCCGACAAAATGCTCGATATCCTCCGGGAGCAGTGCTACGAATCAAATATCTCCAATATCAGGACTATCAATGCAAGCTGGGAAGATGACTGGAACAGGGCAGGGATAGGTCTCCACGACGTGGCTATTGCTTCCCGTTCACTCGTCGTCGATGACCTGCGCTCAGCCATCATAAAGCTAAGCAGTAAAGCGAGAAAGCGCGTCTATATATCCACCATTGTAGACGATGGGCCCTATGACCGGCGCGTATTCGATGCCATCGGCAGGGAACTGAACATGGGGCCCGACTACATATACAATTATAATCTCCTCTATCAGATGGGAATCAGGGCCAATATCGATTTCATTATTGAAAGAAATCACAAAACCTACAAAACGCGCCATCAACTGATGGAATCCATGGAATGGATGCTCGGTAAGATGACCCGTGAGGAAGAGACAAAACTTAAAAAATACCTTGATAAACACCTCGTTTATGATGCCGGGTGGTGGACGCTGGATTACGAAAAGGCAACCACGTGGGCAGTAATCTGGTGGGACAAGGATTAGCAATAATTCAGTTTCAATAGGAGGAAGGTACAATGGAAGGGGTCTGCAGAAGATTGTTATTTTTCGTACTCATACTGGGAGCATTCCTCATATCTCAAACAGTTTTTGCGGAAGAGAAGACAGGAGAGCGTACGGAACAAAAAGACCAGAAGAAGACGGTACAAGAAAAGGACCAGAAAAGTCCGCATAAACTTGAAGGAATTACGGTGACCGGCAAGAAGACAAAAGAACCGGTAACGAGTCCTTACGCGGTGACTGAGAGCAGCCAGCTCCAAACCGATGTCTGGACCCGTGAGGAGATCGAGGCCCTCAACCCGGAGACCGTATGGGATGTTCTCCGACAGGTCCCCGGCATGGAGGTAACCTTTCAGGGAAGACAGCACATGGATTTTTCCAGTATAAGGGGGTCAGGGAGCTACGGTATCATCATGGACGGCGTGTATGTTTCCCAGTCCGACCGGATTCTCTCAACCCTTCCCGTTGACGCCATTGAGTCCATGACCATCGTGAGGGATGCCACGGCCCTCACCCTTGGTCCTCTTACCAGCTTTGGATCAGGCACTGGCAGCTCCAACCAGGGATTTGTCGTTATCAAGACAAAACGGGCCTCAAAGCTCGAAGGTGGACTGGTAACAAGCTATGGAAGCTTTCACACAGAGAAGGAACACCTCTACCAGGGGGCAAAAATCGGTAATTTTGACTACCGGATAGCCGGGACCTACAATAACACTCTGGGCAAAACGAACTGGTACAACGCAAGTCGCAACGAATCGCTCCTTTTCCGGGGCGGATACACACGGCCATCCGTCGAATTCGATATATTCTACTACGCGAGCCGGGGCATGAGAGAATTCCAGCGGTCCGAGACCGTTGTACCTACTCTCAAGGCAGGCAAATATGACTGGTCACAGGTGGGACAACTCAGCACGAGCAAATGGAAGACAGACCCCCTGATCTCCAATATGTTTGCCGCTAACCTCAGCAAACACTGGAACGACAAGCATACGACGACCTTCAACTATGCCTACAACAGCTACATCGTAACCAGTATGACAACCGATTTTCCTGATGGGGGAAAGCAGAAGGTGAGCTTTGCCGATCAGGATAGCCGAGGCCAGACCTTGAGCGTTAGACACGCCATCACTTCCCACAACAACGTCCTCAAGCTCGGAGGCCAGTGGCTTGATTCTGTGGCCCCCAACGGGAGCGCACCCACCACAGACAAAAGGACCATTGATCAGGACATGTTCGGTCTCTACGTCCAGGATGAATACCATATGTTCAACGACAGACTGACCATTGACGCCGGAATCAGGGGAGACAAGAAACACGACAGCAACAGCCCCGTAACGTATAAACCCGTGGATGAATGGTCGAGACCGTTATACGCCTATACCGTGGGCACCGCATTCAAACTGATCCCCATGATTACCCTTACCGGACGATACGCGTATACGGAAAACGCCCAATCCGGTAATCAATTAACCACTAACGGGAGCTCCCTACCCACTGAAAAACGATCCAGATACGAGGGCGGAGTCATCGCCAACATCCATCCTTCCTTCAACCCGTGGCTCACGGTCTATTACTACGACACGAAAAACCAGAAATCACCTACCGGGACCTCCTTTATCGACACCGCAACAGGGGATGAGATCGACTACGTGACCGCCACCGACATGCAGACCAAGGGGGCGGAAGTCGGCGTATCCGGGCAGATACTGAAGCCTCTCACTTACCGTCTTCAGTACACTTATGTCAACACGAACGACAATAGCACCAATAAGAGTACGCCCCACCATAGGACGAGCGGCACCCTAAGCTACAAGTATAAGAACTTCGAGGCTAACACCAGTTTTAGATATGTGAGTGCATACAGCCAAACCCAATGGGACCAACGTGGCGGCTACACGATGTGGGACGGCAATGTGGGCTACAATTGTAAGATTTTCGACAGGGATACCAAAATAACCTTCTACGTCAGAAACATAGGCGACAAAGCCTACCTTACCTCTGGCAACGGCGACTACTACAACCCCGGCCGTCAATACGGGATGCAGCTGTCATACAGTTTCTTTTAGCTGCAAGGGTTTTTGTGATGAGAATGAACGTTCCGAAATATGACAGGATCGCCCGTGAGATTTTTGCTCCTGCCTATGTTGCCATCGCAGAAATGATAAAGGAAAAAACCGGAGTCACCGAGGGGGTATGCCTCGATGTCGGCACCGGCGGCGGATATCTTGGCATTGCCCTGGCCCGTATTACCAATCTTGACGTCTTGCTTCTCGACAGCTCACGGGAGATGCTTCATATCGCTCTCCCCAACATTATCGAGGGCGGACTGGAAACAAGAGTCCGTATTCTCTTCGGCGATGTGCACAAGATTCCCATCAACGACGGATCGGTGAATCTCGTTATCAGCAGGGGTTCCGTCTTTTTCTGGAAGGACAAGGCACAGGCATTCACTGAGATTTACAGGGTCCTTGCTCCGGGAGGACGGGCCTATATTGGCGGCGGTCTCGGTACACCGGATATCCAAAAACAGATCAAAGCAAAGATGAAAAAACTCGGCAGAGCCTGGCCCGGCCAGAACAAAAAAAATGGCGACCATCAGGAGGAATACAGGAAAGCACTACAGGATGCGTGCATTACAAACTCTTCTGTAACGAGGAGCGAAGTGGGATTGTGGATTGAAATATGGAAATAAAATTTCTGATAAAGGAGACAATATAATGTTTAATCAAAAGAGTATACAAATTATCGCGGCTGTTGCCGTATTTTTTGCGCTGGGTGTTTTTCTTACGGCCGTTGCGCAAGCGCGGGAGATTACCGATATGGCGGGGCGCACAGTAATCTTACCAGACTCCGTTAGGAAAGTATACACGCCCTCGCCCTACGGTTCATATATCATGTATTCTATTGATCCGTCCATGTTGTCGGGACTCAACCTTCCCATAAAGGATGAAGACAAAAAATACTTTCCGAAAGAGGTGGCCAACCTGCCGGTGATAGGTTCCATCGGCGGACAGGGGCAAGCCGCCAATATCGAGGTGCTTCTGAAGGCAAAACCTGACCTGTTGATCATGTGGTCGGCAAAAAAATCTGCCGTCAGCGAGAAGTCCGAAGAATCCATAAAAAAACTGAATATACCCTTTGTCTATGCCGTGGCAGAGAGCCTCTCTGATTATCCCGATGTCTACCTCTTTCTGGGCAAAGCCCTCAAGAGAGAGGAACGGACCAAGAAACTCAGCAACTACTCCAGAAAAACACTTGAAGAGGTCAAAGGCGTGGTGAGCAGGGTCCCTGCGGAAAAGAGACCCTCCGTCTACTACGCGGAAGGGATGGATGGACTCAGCACGGAATGCAACGACTCGATCCATGTAGAGATCCTTTCGCTTACAGGCGATAAGGATGTCCATCGCTGCCATACGTCGAACCACAAAGGGTTTGAAAAGGTTTCGCTGGAACAGGTCATCCTCTATAAGCCTGATGTCATCATAGCACAGGAAAAGGTCTTCTTCGATAAGGTCTTCAAGGACCCGGCATGGCAGCATGTCAAGGCGGTGAAGGAAGGGCGCGTCTATCTTATTCCCAAACACCCTTTCAACTGGTTTGACCGCCCGCCGTCATTCATGCGCATCCTTGGTTTGAAATGGCTCACAAATGTTCTCTATCCCGGAGAATACAAGATAGACATAGTGAAAGACGCGAGGGATTTCTACCGGTTGTTTCTTGGCGTTGAACTATCAAAAGACGAGATGAAAGGGGTCATTTATCCGTGAAACGCAACTTGCTTTTTCCGGGACTGTCCCTCATCCTCATTATGACAGCGGCTTTTTCCATGACCCTCGGCAAATACCCGCTTGCGCTGAGTGATATTACAGGCTTCTTTCTTTTCAAAGTGTTCGGCGTCGGCAGCATAGACCCAGAACAATGTCGCTTGCTGGGGAGTTTGCTTTTTGATATCCGTATGCCCCGCATCATTGCGGCTATCCTCATCGGCGCGTCACTCGCCGTGGCGGGAACTTCCTTTCAGGCCATGTTTGTCAACCCTCTCGTTTCCCCGTCTCTCCTTGGGGTGCTGGCAGGGGCCTCATTCGGAGCAGCCCTGGGCATGGTCTTCTCCAAAAGCTGGGTCGCCGTCCAGTTCCTCACGTTTCTTTTCGGCTTCATTGCCGTCCTTGTCTCTGTAGGTATCGCCAAGATACACAAAGGCAATACCATTCTACTCCTCGTTCTCGGCGGCGTCATCAGCGGCGCGCTTTTTACTTCTCTTTTATCGATCATAAAATATGTTGCTGATCCTTTTAACCAGTTGCCCGCCATTGTCCAGTGGCTCATGGGCGGGTTGTCCCTTGTGGATAGAAAAATACTGCTGGCTGCCGGTATACCCCAGGTGGTGAGCATTATTCTCACTGCCCTTTTTTCCGGGTATCTCAATGCGCTGAGCATGGGCGACGAAGAGGCTCGCGCCCTCGGAATCCCCGTCGAACGGATACGGATGCTCCTCATATTCCTTGCGACGCTTATGAGCGCCTTGACGGTCGTTCTGGCGGGAATGATCGGTTGGGTAGGTCTCATTATTCCCCATATCACCCGAATGCTCGTGGGGCCCAATAATAAGGTGCTTGTTCCCGCAAGCGCCCTCATCGGGGCTATTTATCTGATCGTTGTAGACGATGTTTCGCGGATGCTCTTCAACGTGGAGATTCCCATCGGGATTACCACATCGCTTATCGGTATACCGTTCTTTGCAGTTATTTTAAAAAAGGCGAGGCGTGGATGGAGCTGAAATCACATATAGTCGTTAAAAACGTTTCGTTTGGATACACCAAGAAAGCGGTCCTCAAGGATGTTACCCTCCATATCGGAGCGGGGGAGATCGTTACACTGCTGGGGCCTAACGGATGCGGCAAGAGCACTCTTATCAAGATTGTCATCGGTCTGTTGCGCCCTACCCAGGGAAAGATCTTCCTTAACGGCGCCGACATCGCCGATCTGAGCTCAAAGTTCATGGCCAGAGAAATTGCCTATGTGCCGCAAATACACAGAAGCTCCTTTCCGTATTCAGTCGTCGACATCGTCCTCATGGGGAGAATACCTCATAAAATGTTTTTTTATCGATACTCCGATGAGGACATAACCATTGCACACAATGCCCTGGAGAGGCTTTCCATATCACATCTCTCCGAGCGGCCCTACACGGAACTCTCCGGTGGCGAGAGGCAGCTTACCATCATTGCCCGCGCCCTCGCGCAGGGTGCACGAACGCTCATCATGGACGAACCGGCGAGCGGTCTTGACTACGGGAATCAGCTACGCCTGCTGGAGGAGATCATCAATCTTTCCCGTGAGGGGTACACCTTCATCAAATCGACGCACTCACCGGAACACGCCCTCTGGGTAGCAGACCGTGCCATTATGATCAAGAACGGCGCCATCTTCGCCGACGGAAGATGCGATGATATTGTCAATAGCGAGAATCTCTTTCATCTTTATAACGCAAAAGTTGACGTCATGAGGGTAAATGGTTCCCTCTGGGTCTGCGCCCCCCAGGCAATATGTGGCGGCATGGAGGTATGACAAATATGCGTTGCAGTTATTGTGAACGAAGATGTGAGATAACGGAGGGCAAAACTGGGGTTTGCCGCATGTACACTGTCTCAGAAGGTATTATTAAAGAGCGGTTCCCGCACCGCTGGAGTTCCTGTGGGGCATCACGGTTGGAAGCAGTACCCTTCTATCATGCCTATCCGGGAAGCCGATGCCTGGCCATAGGCACCACGAGTTGTAATTTTCGGTGCCAATACTGTTCAAACGCCTTTATTGCAAAGGAAGACCCGGAGATTCAACAGGACCTGCTGTATCAACTCACACCTCACAAATTGGTAAGTATGGCACAAAAGCTCAACTGCCGCAGCATAATATTCAACGTCAATGAGCCTACTGTTTCCCTGCCTTCCCTTCTCGATGTAGCACAAGAGGCAAAGGCAGCGGCCATCCCAATGGGATGCCTTACAAATGGCTACATGACTGTGGAGTCTACAGAGCTTCTCGCATCTATCTTTTCTTTCTTTAATGTAAGCCTCAAGGGACTCTCTTCCCATTTCAACAAGAAATATGTCGGCATCGAGTCCTGCAAACCTGTGTTGCGCAATATCAGGCGGCTGGCGGGAGACCGGCATGTAGAGGTAACAACACCCATCATCCAGGGGACAAATGACTGTGAAATTGATACAATTGCAGACTTCCTCACAGGAGTTGACCCGGAAATACCCTGGCACGTCTTTCGTCTACTTCCGGAGGACGAAATGATGGGTACTGAATATCCGAATATTCAGGCTATCGACGCAGCCTTGCAGTCTGCAAGAAAAAAACTGCCCTATATCTATTTTCACAATTTTGTCGGCTCCGAATGGGTAAACACCCACTGTCCTGCCTGCGGATCTGTCGTCATCGAGCGCTTCAGTCTGGGGTGCGGGGGCGACAAATTGAACATGCTGCGTTGCGAAGACAACAGGTGTCCCGACTGTGGCCAAAAGATCAAAGTACTGAACGAAAAAACCCCTTTCGGGAATAAAGGAGTGTAACAATGAGTATAGTGATTGTGGATGCCAGGGGGTGGCAAAATACCCTCGACCTCATGACAGGTGAGAAGGTTCAGGCGGCAGGATCTGTGGTCGAAATGGTCAAAGGTGTGCTGCAAAAACACCCTTATCCGGGCGATATGGACCCGGGAAGCAACCGTTGGGTCAGTGATACGGCCCTTGACCTCATTGATAGCTATGACCCGCGCTTTGTTTTCCTCACATACGCGGCGCAGTATTTTTCAGGTCGATACACACCTATGACAAAAGAAACACGGGCAGGGATGATCTTAGACACCTTCCTGGAGGCGGAACGCTTCATGAACACATCCGGCTTTGCCGCCATAGTGGTAGGAACAGGGGACACGACACCGCTCTTGGGTTTTGTCGATGTGACCGGGCTCGATGGCCTTGCTGTCTGCACACACTGGTCTGCCAGGTATGCCGGCCTCTATGGGCCAAGTCCGGAGGACATGAAATTCCTGAGAGAACATCCTCACATTGAGAAGATCGTTTCACGGGAGGAAGTGGTGGGCCTCTTTAACGGGACCCCTGAACAAACGCCGGAAGTACCCGAATACCTGATGCTCGCCCATGAGGGCTATGCTTTCAAGACCATAAACAACGCCATGAAGACTCCGGCGAGGATAACGTCCCTCAATTTCAACGTTCCTCTGTTTGCGCCAGGCCACATTGTGGGAGATATTACCGGTATCCGCAGGGTGCTCGAAGAAGATCTTTCAGAAAAAAACGTCGCCCTGATTGTCCTTGAAGGCGTGGGGTTAGATGACTTTCTGTGGCCACACTTGTCATGCCGGAACGGCACTCAGTGGTATTACTACGAGCCAGGGGAAAGTCAATATTTGACCATAACAACGGGTGAACACCGTTTTCTCGACTATCCCACGGGATCGGGATACAAATACTTCGATAAAAAAGAAAGAACAAGGGACTATCCATTTTCCGGGATGTTCAAGTCGATTCCGGAAGGTACTCTTGCCAGTAAATTTCCCGGGAAGAGCATCGCCGTGGGGAACAAGAGTATGTTTATGCACATGGTGGCCGGCACAGACCTTTCGGTGGAGTGCTTTTCGCGAAACCTCCATAATCAGGGCACAATGGCTGTCATTCATCGGGAGGACAAGCAGCTATGACGACTAATTGATATTAGTGATTCTGCTGTATTGACATAAAGAGATTACAGTCTATAATTGTTATATATACAAAGGAGGTTCTCATGAAAGATATTCACAATGCTTTCAAAAAGTTCAAAAAAGAGTTTCCGGCTATTCATAAAGCCCACGAAGCATTAGGAAAAGAGATCCACGAAAAATCGGGTCCTCTTCCTGAGAAGACACGGTGGCTCATGAAGGTGGCAATTTCAGGCGCAAGTACCCACAGGGTAGCCTTGGAGACACACATTACCAGAGCACGCGAGGCAGGGGCAACGGATGAGGAAATCATGCACACTTTGCTCCTCATAATCCAGACAACGGGGTTTCCGACGTTCATGGAGGCATATTCGGTTTTCAAAGAAATGCACTGACAGCGAAGTAGCCGATATGCTAATCTTTATCCATGGTGGACATTGAATTAAAACCTATTGGCGTCATCCATTCTCCTTATGCAACAAAGGAAGAGACGCCGATTCAGGGTGTGTTTCGACCAGATGTAACGGGATGGGTTGAGCTTTTTCCGGAATTCGCGGAAGGCCTCAAAGACATCGAAATGTTTTCGCATATCTATCTCATTTATTTCTTTGACCGGTCTGGTCCTGTGCATCTGGTGCGTCCAATGCTTCTCGATGATCAGCCCCATGGGGTTTTCGCTTCCCGTTATCCTGCAAGGCCAAGCGGCATCGGGCTTACTATCGTGCAGTTCATGAAACGCGAGGCGAATAGACTTGAGGTTGCAGGAATAGATATTCTTGACGGCACCCCGCTTTTGGATATCAAGCCATACGTTCGACGCTTTGATCTATTTCCTGATGCCGGTGAAGGTTGGTTTACAGGGAAACCTGAACGGCCAAAACCCCCGGGCAGAGAATAGACACGATAAATACATTCCTTCTTGTATACTACCGTTCATCCACGGGTTTTGTCACAAGGTTAATCTTTTCTACACCGGCTTCTTTGACTGCTGTCATGCACTGAGTGATAAAGCCATAAGGGACGGAACTGTCTGCTTTTAAGAGTATTTCCCTGGCCGTTTTGCCTGCAAAAATAAATTGCAGCGTAGGCTGAAGGTTTTTTAAGTCCATGGTTTTTTCGTTCAGGATAATTTGCATGTCTTTGTTCACTGTAATGACTTGCGGTTCGTCTTTCAGGGCGAGCGGTTTCGCCGTTGTTTTCGGAAGGTCAACTCCAAGCCCATGTTGCATCGTGGGCGACGCGATCATAAAAATGATGAGCAGCACAAGCATAATATCAACAAGCGGAACAACATTTATGTCGGACAATGGATCTGAGCTTTTTTGCGCTTTCATCGGGTCAACTGGTTGAGGATGTATATGGATGCGTTTTCCATTTTTGATGTGATGCCTTTGAGCCTACCCATAAAATAGTTGTATGCAAGCACAGCTGGTATTGCTGTGGCAAGCCCGATTGCTGTCGCGACGAGCGCTTCACTTATGCCGGGCGCGACAACGGCAAGGCTCGTTGTTCCTTTCGCACCAATCTCCCGGAATGAATCCATAATACCCCAGACAGTTCCGAACAATCCGATAAAGGGCGCGGCATTTGCCGTCGTTGCGAGGAAAGAGAGCCTTTTTTCCAATTTTGTCGTTTCTTCTGTCTCTACCGCCTGCATCACGCTTTTGACCGCCATTATGGTTTCTACATTCATGGATTGGTTTTCTTTCGCGCGTATAGCAGCCTCTTTTCGTGCAATGGAGAGCAATTTCAGGAACGGGTTCTCGTAATCATCTTTGTCTTTCATCGTAAGTCTATCAAGAGAACCACTCCCCTTAATCTCACTGATGAAGGAATCTCCGCGTACTTCTATTCCCTTTAATTGTCTCCATTTTTTGAAAATAATTGTCCATGATATCACAGAAAACAAAACAAGAACAAAAAACACGGCCCTTGCCACAGGCCCCGCTGAAAATATGAGGCTTCCGATTCCAACAGTATTTACAAGTTCATTCATTTCAGTGATCGTTATATACCACATGATATAACCATAGGTCAAACAATTTTGCGCATGTTTTTTTCTGGAAAATATCTTGACACACGTTATTCCCAATGGTATATAATGCTGGTGATGATGATAATTAAGGTGATCTGATTCACACTCTCTTTTCTTTCTAAATCCGGTCGTCTGAGCAGGACAGACGACCGGATAGAACTATTTTCATGGAGGTCCGAAAAATGCGCTTCATGATCCACACACTCATCCTTATAGCCCTTGTTCTCGCTCAGCCATTCATTGGTAACCCCCAGGCAAACAGTGAAGAAATCCTCGTCTTCGCCGGGGCCGCAAGTAAACCGGCAACGGAAGAGGCTGCAAAGCTCTATGAACAAAAAACAGGCGTAAAAGTAAATATCACTTTTGGCGGTTCAGGATTTGTCCTCTCCCAGATGGCCCTTGCAAAGAAAGGTGATCTCTATTTTCCCGGTTCTTCCGACTACATGGAAATCGCAAAAAAGAAGGGCCTTGTCCTCCCGGAAACCGAAAAGAATGTCGTCTATGTCGTGCCTGCCATTAACGTTCAGAAAGGCAACCCTAAAAAAATCAGAAACCTTGCCGATCTCGCAAAGCCAGGTCTACGGGTCGCCATTGCCAATCCTGAAGGGGTATGCCTCGGACTCTATGCTATTGAGGTTATCGAAAAAAACCTCTCCAGTGAAACAAAGGCAAGCCTGAAAAAGAACATTGTCAACTACACGGAAAGCTGTGAAAAAACGGCAACGGCAGTTTCTCTGAAGGCGGTAGATGCAGTCATCGGCTGGGGAGTATTCCAATACTGGGACCCGGAAAGAATAGAAACAATCCCGCTCAATAAAAAGGAAATAATCCGCATCGGCTATATTCCCATTGCCATATCAAAGTTCACCACGAAGAAGGCTTCTGCCCAGGCATTTATAGATTTCATCCTCTCAGATGAAGGCAGGGCCATATTTCGTAAATACCACTATTTCATGACCCCCGATGAAGCTTTCACCTGGATAGGCGAGAAAAAGCCTGTTGGCGGAGAATACGCTATCCCGAAAGGTTGGATTAAATAATGACTTTTAAGAAACTTTCCATCTCCTTTGGTTTTGCCATATTTTTACTCTATGCAGGACTGATCTTTTCTCTGTTCTATTTCTATAATGGGTCTCTCTTTCGTGAAGTGCTTTTTTCCGAGAGGACCCTTTTTTCTGTCCGTTTGAGCCTCTTTACGGCTACGGTGGTGACACTTGTTTCCGTCTTTTTTGCCATACCGGCAGCATATGCCCTTTCACGGTTTACCTTTTTCGGACGGCAGATTATTGATACGACCCTTGAACTCCCCATGATCGTCTCTCCCGTGGCCTTAGGTGCCATGGTTCTGATTTTCTTTAACACACCGGCAGGACAGGTCATACAAGAGCAAGGTGTCCAGTTTGTCTTTACCATATACGGTATTTTTCTCGCGCAGTTCATAACCACCGTCGGTATTGCGGTGAGGCTCATAAAAGCAGCCATGGATGAAATACCGGGGCGTTATGAAGAAGTGGCCCGGACACTGGGCGCATCGCCCGCAAAGGCCTTCTTTACCGTCACCCTTCCACTCAGCAAAAAGGGGATTATCGCCGCTGCGATACTGACCTGGGCAAAGGCGCTCGGTGAGTTCGGCGCGACTATTACTATAGCGGGATCGATGGCGATGAAAACAGAAACCATCCCTGTTGCCATATTTATGCGGCTTGCCAATGCAGACATCGAAGGCACCGTTGTTCTTGTGCTCATCCTGATAGGGATCGGTCTCAGCGTCTTGTATAGTGTGCGCCTCTTCACTCAAGGAAAAGCACCTTATGCGTAGGGAAATATGGTAAAATGAATCGCTATGCCACAGATAGAACTGAAAAATGTCAGCAAATATATCCTCAAAAACATTAATCTCACCATCGAGGACAAAGAGCTTCTCGCCCTCGTAGGCCCAAATGGATCTGGCAAATCAACTCTTCTCAATATTATTTCGGGGCTCATTGATTATGAAGGAGAGGTCTTTTTTGACGGAAAAAAGATGGATACAATCCCTGCACACAAACGCGGTGTGGGCTATCTTTTTCAGGACCTGGCATTATTTCCCCATCTTGATGTTGCCTCCAATATTTCCTACGGTCTCAAAGCGCAGAATTATCCCGAAAAAGTTATCGAAGAACGGGTTAAAGAGCTCATGGGAGCCCTTCATATCAGTAAACTGAAAGAGCGCTATCCTCAGAACTTAAGCGGTGGAGAAAAACAAAGGGTGGCTATAGCCCGTGCGATAGCCCCATTTCAGAAGATACTGCTCCTTGACGAGCCCACATCAAGTCTCGATGCCCAGACATCGAAATACTTCAGGGCAGAAATTTGTTCCCTGCTGAAAGGACTTGAAATTACCTCTGTCTTTGTTATTCATGACCTCCTCGGAGCAGAAGAGATCGCCGACAGGATTGCGATTATTCACAACGGTCAGATTGAGCAGCTTGCCACTCCTGCCGATATCTTCTTTCGTCCGCAAACTGACATCGTTTCCGAATTCATCGGAAAACCAAATATCCTCAACTGCGACGAGTGCCGTATCCTCTCTTCGGGGCTTATTGAGATTGTTTCCGGTGATATGAATATTGTCCTTCCTTATGAAGGCACTGCCATAAAAAAGATTGCTATTCCGCCACACGACATCTATATCTCCAGCACAAAACCGCCCGGTCCGGCACTGAACCGTTATAAGGGTACGATTACGGAAATTATCCCCCTTCGCTCCCTGGTGAGATTAAAGGTCGCTATCGGAGGCAACAGCCTCCTTGCCGAAATGCCCCTTGAAACCTTCAACGAGATGGACCTCGAAGTCGGCAGCAGCGTCTATGTCATTGTAAAGCTGAGAAGACTTCGTTACTTCGAATCCTGATATACTTGGCGGAAAGATGATTATGGTTTTTAGGGG
>PNOF01000035.1 GCA_013824645.1 Syntrophus sp. (in: bacteria)
AGCAGGAGCTATCAAAGCTTCTCGGTGAAAGAAAGATTGACATGAATACTCCCCAGAGTTTAAGCAAATATTTCCGGGATAAGGTTATGACAACGGCCGAGGCGCAATATGTCAGATCGTGACCCGATGGTGCGACTTTTTCATATGTGTGATTACGCTGCCAAAATAGGGGCTCTGATTGCCGGAAAGAACAAGGCAGACGTTGAACAAGATGAAGTGCTCTGCCTGGCTGTAACACGCCTCATAGAACTTATTGGCGAGGCTGCGAACCAATACCCGAAAGAGTTGCAAATACAATACCCACAAATCCCGTGGGCCAAGATTCATCAGCATGAGGAACAAGACTCATTCACGGCTATGGTTTTGTCGATTACAACATATTTCGAAGCGCTGTGACGATGGATATTCCACAGCTTCTCGCCAAGCTTGAAAAGGTTTCTTCCGCCCAGGCCTTAGAATAGCGATATTAGATGACCCTGCCCTTACTCATGTGCACCAGAGTGTCATTCATTGCACGGCCCCGACTAAACTTATAATTCAAGACCCTATGCACACAAGCACACGCTGTTGCCTACCGCTAAGATCGTTAAATCAGTCATTGTGGGTAGATTGCCAAAGGAGATAAAAATAATGGGAAAAACTCTAAGCACTGCAAAAGAAGAAATGCCGTCACAAGCAACAATTTCCCATGTTAACACAATACCCATTAAACACTACATTTCTCGAATTGAATTTTTTCAAGATCGTTTGCAAGGTAAAAAGGTTTTGCATTTAGGATGTAGCGCCGGGCGATATATAGCTGACCGTATAAAAAGGAATTCTTTGATCCACTCCTTAATTGGCAAGGTGAGCACAGAATTATATGGTATAGACATTGATGAGCCCAGCTTAGAAACTATGCGAGATGAGCTTGGTTTTCAAAACCTGTTTGTTTGTGATGCGGAAAAATTAGATCAAATTAATATTAACAAGAAGTTTGATATAGTTTTGGCAGGGGACCTGCTAGAACATCTTTCATGCCCAGGTGCGATGTTGGAAGGTTCGAAGAGGTTTCTCGAAAAAAATGGTCAGATTATCATAAGCACCAATAATGCATTTGGTATTCATTTTCAAGTCAAACGATGGATGGGAAGATACAAGGAACACGTTGAACACGTGTGCTTCTTTTCCCCGGAAACATTAGTTAATCTTTTTGAACGCCATGGTTATAAGGTGATTGAGATGTATGGAGCTTATACAGAGCCACCTTGGACACTAAAACAAAAAATAATTTTTAATATTGGGAAACCTATTCTGAAAATAGCACCGCAACTTGCGGGAACATTGATTGTTGTTGGTGTTAAAGTAAACGAATAATACCAAATATGTAACACTTTTCAAGTTGTTAACAACGTTAAAGTATTTCCAGGACAAAGTTATAAAAGACCTTTTTAAAACATCTAAACCATTGTTGCACAAGTATATAAAAGCTAATTCAACCTTCGTTGACCAATCTTTTGTAAGCGGCATGAACTTTCTGACGGGCTTGGTGTTGGCAAGGTTTCTCGGTCTCGAAGGCTACGGCCAGTACGTGTTGGTCTATGGCGTGACCCTTTTTTTCTCTACCCTCCAGATGTCCCTCATTGTGTCGCCCATGATGGTGAAGGGTCCCGTCATTGAAGAATCGCTAAAGAGAAAATACTTCTCAGCCATAACCATCCAACAACTCCTGTTTTGTGTTGGTTCGGCCGCGATTATTATCTTGGGCGGTTTTGCTGCCGGGAGGGTATTCGGTTTCCACCAATTTGAACGGTTTCTTGTCCCTCTTGCCCTAGCGACTGCCGCCTTTCTCGCACAGGACTTTTACAGGCGTTATTTCTTTGTTGTAAAGAGGCCATTCGCTGCTTTCATCAATGATATCGTTAGCTACGGAACGCAGTTTGCGCTTGTCCTCGTTTTCGGCATTATGAAAAATATTGACACGAATAGAGCGCTGTGGTTCATGGCTCTTGCCTTTTTTCTAGCTGCTTTTATAGCCTTTACCCAGTCCGGGAAGGGAATCACCTTGGAATTAGTAGATCGCTCATATTTTTCAAAAGTTTACCGTGAAAGCTATCACTTTGGTAAATGGCTTCTTGCAGTCAACATGATGTACTGGGGCCAAGGGCAAGCAATTAATTACTTCGTTGCCGGGTTTGTTTCTGTCGCTGTTGTCGGTGCTATCAATGCATGTATGAACATCCTCGGTATTTTAAGAGTCTTTTTCCTTGGGTTGCAGAATATACTTTTACCCGATACCTCACGTTCGTTTAAGGACGAAGGCGTGAAAGGACTCAGGAGATATTTGAAAAAGGTCGCCGTGCTTGGCGGCGGTGTCACGATTGCGGTTGTTCTTGTGGCGAGCATTTGGAGTGAATACTGGATAAAGCTTTTCTATGGTTCCACCTACCAGGGGTATGGCTGGATCGTTATCTGGTGGGGTATATATTTTATAATAAGCTTTTTCCATCGCCCCTATTCAGCCGGCTTAAGCGTCCTTGACAAAACAAGACGAATATTCAATTCCATGATGGTTGGTTTCGGGATATTTATCATTATGGGTTATTTTTTTACCAGGTTCTGGCAGGTAAACGGGATCATGTTCTTGTTATGTTTTTCTAGTTTAATCACATTATTTTTGTTAAAGATAAGTTTCAGGCATGAGTATGAAAATGCAGAAAAAATTAGCGCAACGTAACAGCCTGTCATTTCTTTTCTTTTTGATTATTTCATTTTACTTCTCTGTATGGGTGAATGATTTTTCGCTTTTTGCAGCAGATAACAAAGCAATTACCCCAGATGATGTCTATCGCACTGTAACAGGAAACAAGCCCTATGATGTGAGTGGACAAAAGGCATCATTTATAAAAAACAACGAAAAATGGTTCATTATTGGTGCACACAAACCAATAAATAGAAACTATCTCGAAACAAAAGAATGGCCATTGAAAGGCCCTGTATATGATATTGTCATTCTTTCCGACCCTATAAGCGACGACAAGATATTGCCCAAAATACCTGTAATGAAAAATGTATTGAAGTCAGGCGTAATTAAGTTAGAAGCATGCAGGGGGGAGTATGAGCCTGTAAGTTTTGTAATTCGAACCGGGGACATCCAACTGAAAGACGTGGAAATTACCAGCACCCATCTTAAGCGAATAAACAGAGTTAAAAACGGAAGGCCAGAAACAATAGACAATAAATTTGTAGATATTCGTATTGTAAAATCTTGGTATCAATCCGGGGAGTCGCTACGCACCGATAAACACGGCGTTTCAGCCCCAGAACCTGAATTGCTTGTAGCAAACAAGACGCTTACCCCTGAATTATTACTTCATAACGACAAGCTCATTGATATCGATCATACGTATCAAGTAAATGTGATCAGGGACTTTACGAACATAAACGACAAAGAAAAGATAGAGCCCTTTGATTGTGAAATACGTTCGAATAAACAGATATGGATAACCCTAAAGATCCCTAACAATTCAAAGCCGGGAGAGTACGAAGGTACAATTCATATAAAACCTAAAAACACTAACAAAACTAACATAAAACTCTCGCTGACTGTATTTCCCTTTGAGCTGAAACCGCCCAAGTTATATTACGCATTGTATTATCTTAATGCGCTTCAGTTGTCAAAAAACCAAAACCTTTTTGATTTTAAGCCAAAATCTTCGATGTATAAGGATTTTTTGGATATTAAGTCACACGGTATAAATAACGTGATCATATCACAGAGAAACCTAAATCTTGATGTCCTAGAAGATGTTCTAAATCTTAAGGATTCTGCCGGGCTGGATAAGGACTCACTTTTTTTTACTGCTTGGCCAAAATTGGTTACAGATCATAGCTCCTTAAAAAAGTTAACAATGGATGTAGAAACCCTTGTGGGGTTCACGCGAAAACGTAATATACGCAAAGTATATTATTATGGTGTAGATGAACTCAAAACATCGTTACTACCCCTAGAAAGGGCAATGTTAAAGACCATTCGACAATCTGGTGGATTAACCATGACAGCAACAGATCAATCTTTTCTTGGAGTCATAGATGATCTATTGGACCTTGTTATCTTTCGTGGCCCACCGGACCAAAGAATTGTGGAAGCCGTTCATAAAAAGAATAATCAAATTTGGATATATGGAAATCCACAGGGAGGAGAAGAAAAGCCCTTAACATATCGTTATAATTACGGTTATTTGTTGTGGAAGCTAAAGGTAGATGGTGCGGGCATCTACGCATACCAGGGAAGGATGGGGCAAGATCCCTGGGATGATTTCGATCATCCAAAATATCGTGATCATATGATGACATATCCCACCATTGACGGTGTAATACCTACCATACAGTGGGAAGGCCTTAGAGAGGGTATTGATGATGTAAGGTATTTATCGACTCTAATTGATCTTGAGAATAATTTGGATGATTCAAAAAAACGAGAAATCCAAGAAGCCATCGCTAACCTTGATTTTTCTCAACCCCCCAAGAGTATACGGCAAGAAATTGTTAGAAAGATATTATATTTCATAAACCAGTAATGCCAATTCAAATAGGATATATATTCCAATGATTGTCCACTACCTAATTATTGTATTCTTAACATTGATAGGGTTCAGTTTGAAACTCGCGGGCGCAACTACGAATACAATACTGTTCATAATTCCCTCGGCCTATCTTTTAATTAATATAGGGATATGGGTTCCCTTCGTAAAAATATTGAAAGCGAATGTAGTTAAGAACAAATTGCTCAAAATAGGTTTATTATTGCTATACTCAAGCATTCTGCTTTGGCGCATGAGGACGGCAAGCGATTTCGCAGAAAACCCAGTTGATGCAATGGCAGGATTGCGAATTATCCAAATTGTTATTGCTATGGGTATAGGTATAATTATGTTGCGAGCAAAGGTATTACAGCATTTGTTGCTCAATGTATTGACGTTTATGTTGATATACTCTGTTATTGGGATTCTGTCAACGCTTTATTCATCCATGCCCCTTTATACTTTATATAAATCCCTTGAAACGCTTACCGATATCATAGTAATCGCATCTATTTTAGCGTCATGCGAAACCCTCGACGACATTCGTCAATTCTTTATTATATCGGCAGGTTTTTTTCTGTTCTTGGTACTAACCTTTTGGATTGGCATGTTGGTCGAACCTCAATTAGCATTGAAAACCACCGCAAAAAGTCTCCTTGGAAGGCAACTCCAAGGAATAATGCCAACCTTGAATCCGAATAAGGTTGGTTTCATAAGTGCAGTTTTGATAATATGCGCGTTGTTTGGGGTCTATGTCACAAAACTAAAGAATCAGAAAAAACTGTTTTTGACGATCGTTTATATATCTATCCCACCGTTTATTCTTGCCCAATCAAGAACATCATTGGTTGGTGTACTAGTAGCCGCCATAGTTTTTCTGTTGCTGAACAAGAAGTTCAAATGGGTACTGATTATCTGTGCATGTGCTGGCGCTTTGTTTTTTTGGGAAAGATTTATCGATCTCATGGTTGATTATATGAGGAGAGGCGAGAACCCAAAAATGATTCAAACGCTGAGTGGTCGCACAATGGCATGGGAACATGCATGGCAGATGTTTAAGAAATCACCCCTGTTGGGCTATGGTTTTGCGTCAGGGGCGAGATTTGATGTGCTCGGTGAAAGCGGCATGATCGGCCTTCATGGCTCAATTTTTGATGTTCTGGTAAATGTCGGATTGGTAGGGGTACTGCCTTGGCTTTGTGCAATATTTGCCACCTTTGCTCAGCTTCTTCGCACATTCATTCGGTATTCGAAACTGATGGATCCAGCAACAAAAGCGTTCCACACTTTTGTAATATCTTTGTTGGTTTTGCTCATTTTCAGGGCTCTTACTGCAACGGCGCTCGTCATGCACGACATTGAATTCATATTGTTTTTACTTGTGCTGGGTTACGCACAGTTGGCTGCTGGAAAAAAGGGCTTCACAAAGAGCCGGGACGCCCAAGTGCCTCGAATTAACGGAACGGTGTATAATTGAACCAAAAGAATAGTCCAAAAAGTAATAATAAAAGTGATTTGCTTAGCAACGAGGGTTTTCGCCATTCTCACAAGATAGGCGCCTACCTAACGGCGTTTTTTAACCGACTCAATGACGAGAATGTCAACTATTGTGTGCTCCACTCCTATGAAAAGCTGCCGCAGTACGCACCCTCCGATGTGGATATGGCGGTAGACTCAAAAGACCTGCGAAGGGCCGAAGGTATTGTTTTTGATGTTGCCGCCGCTCTGGGATTCCGGGTGATACAGAAGCTTTATTACGACATACCACGGTGTTTTTTTTACGTCCTCTTTTTTCGAGACGATGACGGAACCCCCGGTTTTGTCCAGCTCGATTTCTTGAATGATGATTATGGTATCGGGAGATACATTCTGAAGACAAGCGCCCTCCTTGATGGAAAGCGAAAATTCAACAATTTTTATATACCTTCAATACCAGTTGAAGCATGCTATCTCTTAATAAAGAAGGTAATAAAAAAGAAATTCTCACCTGAGCATGAAGCAAAACTGCAAAGCATTTTAAAGGAAGATGAAACTGCCGTGAAAAGCATTCTGACCAAGTATTTTGGCAGTGACTATTTGGATGATATTATTAGCCTCATCGAAGGAGTGAATCAAACGGAACAGGCGCGTACCATAGAAAGGCTGAACTGGCTACTTTCTAGCCGTTACAGGATTTTGAAGCCCCACCTCTTTGTTCTACACTATCTCTGGTTTTCAAAGCGGGCCGTTGAGCGCATTTTCTTGCCCACCGGCCTTGTTGCAATTTTTGTCTCTCCAGACGGCGGGGGAAAGTCAACTGTAGCGGACATGCTTCTGTCCCGTCTGAGATACGGGTTTCGCAATACCAAAAGGATACACTGGCGACCCTATCTTTTGCCGCCACCGAGAAAGCTCTTTAACCCAAGCAAATGGAAGGAACCCGAGACGGCCAACTACGATCCTCACGGCAAACCACCAAAGGGTTTGGTAAGCTCGGTAGGCCGTTTCTTCTACTACCTTCTCGATTATATCCTGGGGTATCTTCCCAAGGTCTTTTGGCTCAAGGTACGCACCCACCTTGTCGTATTCGAGCGCTACTACTACGACTTTCTCCTCGATACACGGCGTTTTCGGCTTAAAGTACCCTCCTGGCTGCCCGTTTGGTTTCTTCCCTTTGTGCCCAAAGGGGACCTCTGCTTTCTCCTTTCCGGTCCGCCCCACGTCCTCCATGGCCGCAAGCAAGAGATCAGTCTTGATGAGGTGAAACGGCAACTTGCCGTTATTGAGCTTCTCGCAAAGCGGCTTCCCAATGCATTTCTTATCAACATAGATCAGCCCCTTTTGGACGAAGTCGCCCAGGTTGAGGACATTATTGTCGACACCCTCGAGAAGCGTCTGAGAAAAAGGACCTGTCAGGTATCCCGTGGATAAAGGGATCGGAGAACTTCTCCACCTTCTACCTGGTGCTCATTTTGAACGAGGGCTTGTTGCGGGTTTTCCCGAAGAAGACATGGCAGAAGCGATGCGCCGCCTCGCCGGTGTTATGGAAACCGTTTCATTGGGAAAGATGGCCGCCTGCGCGAAAGAGGCTTTCGACCTGGTCTTTTGTTTCTTTCCAGCGTATCCAGGCTTTGATCAGATCCAGGATGTCCTCCGTATTACTGCTCCCGGAGGCGCCATAGCTATAATCATGCCGACGCATTTTTTTAGAGTTGTCCGGACACAAAGGGTAATGGGTGGTGCGTCAATATACGGCCTGTCCCCTTCGCTCAATGATCTTCGTCTTGCGGTCCCTGTTGAGAATTGGGCCTGCGCAGCGGCATCGCTTGCCCTCTATCAACCCAGTCGTATCCTCGCCAAAGCGCGGAAATATCTCGCCTATTGCCTGAGCAGGTTGGGGCTTTCCACAATATGGACGCCCTGGCTACTGTTGACTGCCGAGAAGGATGGCGGCAAGGGCCAGCCAGGCCTGCACAGTCTCTTTCAAGAAATCTTCGGCTGCGATGTTGAGATCGGGCTTTTCACGGGAACGCCGGGATATCTCAGAAAATCAACGATGCAAATCATGAACGCCTCCGGCTCGATCTTGGGCTACGCTAAGATCGGTGCCAACCCTCAGACGCAGGCAATTGTCAGCAATGAGGCAGTCATGCTTTCAAGACTCCCAGCGCTTGATTTGGGCGATATCCTAACGCCGGGGCTTCTCTTTTACGGCGATACGGAAGGGGGCAACAGAATCCTCATACAATCGACGCAGAAAGAGCACATGTCCTCGGCCCCTCTTATTCCCGACGAGAGACACTTTGACTTTATTTCAAGGCTTTTCAGATCGACCGGGAAAGCAGAAGTGTTTAGAGAAAGCGCCTGTTTCCGGGAGATTGCGGATAGGCTCGCTGATTTGAGAGAGTACGCAGGGGAAGATAGGATGAAGACATTAAACGACGCATTTGCTTGGGCATCGCAGACTATCGATGCCGCAAAGATCCCCCTTTGCCTTGCCCACAGGGATTTCACACCCTGGAATACCTTTCTGGTAAAGAAAAAGCTCTATGTCTTTGACTGGGAATTTGCGAGAGAGCCTTGGATACCCCTTTGCGACACCTTCCACTTTGTTCTTCAGAAAGGGATTCTTGTCGATCATGCTGACGAAGGCATATTATGGAAAAGACTCACCGGCGATGCGTTCAAAGAGGGGCGTTTTTTGAAGCGATGCGCCGCATCAGCCGGTATTACCGAACATGTCTATCCAGCGCTCCTGACCTTTTACCTTGTTGATGTCATAACTACCTATCTTTTTCATCACAGGGAAGAGGGGCGAATATCTCGCGATGGCCAGGAGTTGCTTGACCGCTGGGAGGGGCTGCTGGCGCGGATACTGAAATCGAATAGGATTTACGCCGTATGAAAATCCTTGTCTCTGCGTATGCCTGCGAACCCGACAAAGGCTCTGAGCCGGGCGTGGGGTGGAACTGGGCGCAACAGATATCAAGGTTCCATAACGTGTGGGTCATTACAAGGACAAACAATAAAGAATCCATTGATAAGGAATTGACCAAACACCCTAATCCTAATATTAAGTTCAATTATGTTGATGTCCCGGATTGGCTATCGTTTTGGAAAAAGGGTCAAAAGGGCATATATATGTACTATTTTCTCTGGCAAATATGGGCATTCAGGCTGGCCAGACAATTGCGTGAATCGCGGAAATTTGATGTTGTGCACCACGTAACCTTTGGAACCGTGTGGCTTCCAACGTTTATGCCGTTTTTGGGGATCCCTTTCATATGGGGTCCGATCGGGGGAGCGGAAAGGGTCCCCAAAATCCTCAGGTCCCATCTAAGCTCTCGCGCGAAAATCTACGAAAATGTACGGGATCTGTTGGTTAAATGGACATTTTCTTTTGATCCATTGACAAGGGCAGCAACGAGGAAAGCGTGCCTCATCATTGCCCGAACAAATATAACCCTTAACGCATTTTCACAGACAAATAAGGCAAAAATAGCCTTAATGATAGAAACGGGTATCAGCAAAACGTTTCTTGAAGAAATGGGAAAGATGAAGCAAGCCAAAGAAGGGAATCGTGTTCTGATGGTAGGAAGACTTTTGCACTTGAAGGGGTTTGATCTCGGAATTGAAGCGTTCTTAAGGGTATACTCTAAATTTCCTGAATCAAAACTTATGATCATAGGCGCTGGACCGGAAGAAGAGCATTTAAAAAAGCGTGCAGAGGAATTAGCTAAAGCAGGGAAGGTGTTTTTCACAGGGCAAATGCCAAGATTAGAGGTTCTGGACATGATGAGAAAAGCGGACATATTTCTCATGCCGAGCATGAAGGACGCAGGGGCATGGGTGATCTTCGAGGCAATGGCATCGGGGCTGCCAGTTGTTTGCCTCGACTATGCCGGTCCCGGTGAAATTGTCGATGATTCCTGTGCTATACGGGTGCCTGTTGGTGAGAGGAGCGAAGTAGTCAAAAAAATAGGCGAGGCTCTGGATACTTTGCTGTCATCAAAACCATTGCAGGAAAGCATGGGAAGAGCTTCGATACGACGTCTGGAAAGCACTTTTCTTTGGAGCCAAAAAGGGGAGATTATCAGACAGTTTTATGAGAAAGTTTCCAAAACCAAAATGAGTGGTAGTGCGCAATGAAAGTGCTAATGATCCATAATTACCTCCGGCCGCCGAGCGGTGAAAACACGGTTTTCGAGCAGGAGAGCGAGTTGTTGCGGGCAAAAGGTCATAAGGTTGTTACTTATATACGGCATAATGATGAAATAGAGAAGATGGGGGGGTGTTCGAAAGCCCTCATCCCATTCCGGGCAATATGGTCGTCGCCCGCTTACAGCGATCTTACGCGGATCATGGAGAAAGAAAAACCTGATGTTGCCCATTTTCACAATATATTTCCCCTCATCTCCCCTGCGGCCTATCGTGCGTGCAAGAAAGCTGGCGTGCCCGTTGTCCAGACGCTACACCATTTCAGGATCGTCTGCCCCGGGGCTTTGCTTTTCAGAAATGGTAGGGTCTGTGAGGGGTGTGCCGGAATGAAGTTTTTCTCTGGTATTAAATACGGCTGTTATCGGCAATCCTCTATTCAGACGGCCGGCATGGCGGCTATCGTCAATTTCCATCGGGTAATCAAGACATGGAAGGAGTCTGTAGATCTCTATATCGCCCTGAGCGACTTTGCCGCTGTCAAATACCGCCAACTGGGTTTTCCTTCAGAGAGTTTTTTCGTGAAGACCAACTTTCTCCAAAATCCCGTCGAACCGCGTTTCACTGACCAGGGTTATGGCATATACATCGGAAGGCTTGGTGAGGAAAAAGGGGTGGACACTATGCTGTCAGCCCTCAGGAATTGTCCCGATATGCCCTTTAAAGTCATCGGTGACGGACCGGTGAAGGAATTGTTCCTGAAAACAGTACATGAATATGGTCTCAAAAACGTGGAATATCTAGGTGTCAGGAGCCATAAAGAATGTATGAAATATTTATTAGACGCCAGTTTTCTTGTATTACCTTCACAATGTTATGAAGGTAGCCCCATGGTTCTCCTTGAAGCCATGTCAGCGGGTAAGCCGGCTATCGTTTCAAACATCGGGGTGTTGCCTCTCATGATAGAGAATGGTTTCACCGGGTTCACCTTTTCACCTGGTGCTGTCGGGGAGCTTGTGGAGAAGATGACGCGTATGTACCAACGCCCAGACGAGGCCCGGTTGATGGGGAAAAACAGCAGGGTTATTTTCGAAGAAAGATACACATCGGAAGTAAATTACAGGATGCTTATGGAAGCTTATCAGAAGGCGATCGAGATACATGACTCAAAACACAAAAGAAAACAGTAGACGGCGTATGAGGATTGCCATTGTTGGTTCACGAGGAATTCCCGGCAACTATGGCGGGTTTGAAACCTTTGCAGAAAGACTCGGCCTTGGACTCATCGAGCTGGGGCAGGAAGTTACGGTGTACTGCCCAGCCGGGTCAAGCACAACGGACGAGAGAGAATATCATGGTATCAGGCGGATACTCATTCCAAATATACCACTGAAATCGTTCGACAAGATCAGCAGTTCCCTCCTGTCTTGTTTCCACGCGGCCCTTTCCGGATGTGATATCATTCTCCTTCTCGGCGTGGCGCCAGCTATACTTGCCTGGTTACCCCGGTTGACCGGCAAGAAGCTTGTCGTCAACATTGATGGTCTGGAGTGGAAGCGGAAGAAATGGGGGAAGTTCGCGTCGCGATATTTGAAATTATCTGAGCGCCTGGCCGTACTTTTTTGTCATCGGACTATCGCGGATTCAGAGGTAATCCGACGGTATGTTCAAAATGAATACAGCAAAGATTCCGTTTATATCGCCTATGGCGCAGACCCCGGCGTTTTCGAAGACGAAGCCGTCCTTGAGCGGTACGGCCTCAAAAAACACGGTTATTTTCTGCAAGTTTGTCGGCTGGAACCGGAGAACAATTCTGATATCGTTATCCGGGAATATATGCAGTTGAAAACTGAAATGCCCCTCGTCATTGTCGGCGATGCCCCGTATAGCGACAACTACAAATTGGCGCTACGGGAAATGGCCGATGAAAGGGTCAAATTTCTGGGTGCTGTATTCGGAGAGAATTATAATGTTCTCAGGAGCAACTCCTTTTGCTATATTCATGCCCACGAGGTTGGCGGCACAAACCCGTCTTTGCTCGAAGCGCTTGCCGCGGGCAATTGCGTAGTCGCTTTGGATGTCACCTATAACCTTGAAGTTATCAAAGACGCCGGACTCTCATTTTCAAAAGAGCCCGGCAGCCTCCTTGCGGTTTTTGAGCGGCTCCTGACCGATCCTCAACTAATCCGGGAATTACGTTTAAGGGCAACAGAGAGAATTCGGGAACATTACACATGGGATAAGGTAATCTCCCAATATGAAGGATTGTTTGCTCAACTGCTGGAATAAAATGATTTCTCATTTGAAGGAGCCGTCTTGAAAAACATGGCAAGGTTCAACCTGTCTGTCTATTTGCCTTCTCTTACATTGCGGGGCCTTATTAAAGGCATTGTATATGCTCTCCTGCTTGGTGGTGTCTATTATGGGATGTTGGTCTATCTTCTCCACCTGTGGGAGAACGAGGATTTTTCACATTGCTATCTTATACCCGTTGTTACCCTTTATCTGATATGGGAGAAGCGGGCGGAACTTGCGCGGCTGCCATCGGTCCCTTCCTGGACAGGTCTTATTCCCATTGGTATTGGTATAGTTTTTTTCTGGCTGGGAGAGCTTGGCGGTGAATATTTCACCCTTAATATGTCCTTCTGGCTCGTCATTGTCGGGCTTCTCTGGCTTCATCTCGGATGGCTGAAGATCAAGACGATCTGGTTTGCCCTTATCATGATGCTCGCCATGTTTCCTTTCCCTAATTTCATAACCACAAGGATCACTCTTCAGCTCAGGCTCATCTCATCGAAGCTCGGCGTTTGGATGCTCCATCTCTATGGCATGTCGGCATACCGCGAGGGAAATGTCATCGACCTGGGATTTACGCAGCTTCAGGTCGTCGATGCCTGCAGCGGTCTCAGGTATGTCATGCCGCTCATGGTTTTGAGTCTCCTCCTTGCCTATTGGTTCAGTGCGCATTGGTGGAAAAAGACGGTCCTGTTCCTTTCAGCCATACCGCTTGCAATTGTTGTGAATAGTTTCCGTATTGCCGCAACGGGTGTGCTTTACAGCATGTTCGGAGCTGAAGTTGCCGAAGGGTTTTTCCATGGTTTTTCGGGCTGGCTCATCTTCATGTTTGCCATTCCTTTCCTGCTCTTTGAAATGTGGGCTCTCCGGCGGATACCGCCGAGGGGACCGAGGGACGAAGGAAGCGCAAAGGGCGTAGAGGGAAGAGGGAAGAGGGAAGCGCAGAACCTCAGAGAGGCATTACTGCGACCAAAATTCATCGTCGCAGTGGCGATATTGTTATTGACCTTCGGGTTATCGCAGGGGATTGAGTTCCGTCAGAAGATACCCATAAACAAGTCTTTTGGACAGTTTCCCATGCAGATAGGTGAATGGCAGGGTGCGCGCGAAGACATGGAACAGCAGTTCCTCGATGTGCTGAAATTCAGCGACTATATTATGGTGAATTACAAGAATAGCCAGGGAAAAGCAATAAATTTTTATGTGGCCTACTATCAGGACCAGCGCAAAGGAGAGGCAATACATTCACCGGAAACGTGCCTTCCAAGCAGCGGCTGGGAGTTCAAGGAAGCAGGCAACGCAACGATCCCTGCCGCCGGCGGCAAACCTTCCATGCGGGTGAACCGGTCATTTATGGAAAAGGGCAACGTGAGAGAACTCGTCTATTACTGGTTTCCCCAGCGGGGACGGATCCTCACAAATCTTTACCAGTTAAAGGTCTATGCCTTCTGGGATTCGCTGACGAGACAGAGGACCGACGGCGCCATGGTACGCGTCATCACCGATGTTGACAAGGAGGAAAAGCTGAGTGATGCAGAGGCGAGGCTGCAAGAGTTTATCGGTAAGGTCACACCGGTCCTTGATGAGTACATACCGAAGTGAAAGCAACTGCGAGAGAGGGGAACGGATGGAAGGGGGAAGATGGAAGAGGAAACGTCACAGGTCACAAGTTCCAGGCTGTGACTGCAAGAGGGAAGAGGGAAGAGGGGAGATGGAAGATGGAAGAAAAAACCGTCGCAGGCAACAGGTCCCAAGCTTCAAGCGGCAGGGTAACGCCCTTGTCAGAGTTGCTTGACAATCAGTAATCTATTTCTTACAATGAAGCACATGCGACTGGTAATGGATGCAGATTGTCTCATAAAGCTGACGAAGGCGAATCTTAAAGAAATTGTCTGTAAATGCTATGCTGTGTTTACAACGCAAACTGTGAAGAAAGAAGTGGTTGACGACGGAGAGGGCCGTGTGGATGCGCTTGTTATTGATGCGAATATACGCAAAGGACTCCTGAGTGTGGACAGTCATATTGGACCGACCGAAAAAGGTGAGGAATCTGTGTATGCATTATATCGGGCCGACAAATTCGATGCAGTGTGCAGCGACGATAAGAGATTTATCAAGAAACTCAGGTTGCTGGGTATTCCGTACATAACACCGGCAGTTTTTGTTGTTGCACTTATGAGAGATGGCCAACTTACGGCCGCTGAAGCAGAGAAAAAACTGGACGCCCTTTCTCCTTTTATAAGCAGTGATGAATATCTCACGGTACAGCTATCGATTAGGGGCCGGAGGATGACATGAAAACAAAGTCAATACGGATCACAGAAGATATGATGTCCGCTGTGGAACTTGTAAAGAAAGAAGAAAAGATCGAAGAAGCCACGGCGATGCGGAAACTCATGAAAATCGGCTTTGAGACGTATGTGGGAAATCTTTACAAACTGGGTAAAATATCTCTGAGAAACGCAGCCCATCTGTTGAATATGAACCAGTCTGAAACCATGGACATCTTCTTTGACATGGGGATTCAAGGAAACCTGGATGCCGCCGATGTGGTCCATTCCCTGGATGGGCTTGCGGCAATACACGGCCGTGATCGTGCTCGCCAGCCGCGGCGCGACCGATAATAACGAAACAGGTGATACGGGAAGGTCTGGACGGCAATCTATGCCATGCGAAAGGATACGGTCCGTCTTATCTCGGTTCGGCGGGCAAGAGCGAAGGAGGTGGGACTGTATGAAGGCAAAAGGGTTCGCTAAAACGGCAGCGGAGTTCGACGCCAGGTTTGATCGTGGCGAGGACATCCACGAGCTTACAGATCTTGCAAAGGCGAAGATAACCCGCCCTGGCAGGAAAGTTCGGATTACCTTGGACGTACCAGAGGCATTGGTGCGGGATATTGATGCCGTGCGTGAGCGTATCGGTGTGGACCGGGGAGCGCTTATTAAAATATGGCTTCATGAGCGGGTGGCGCAGGAACAGAAGTGAGGAGAGACCGTAAATCGTAGATCGTGAATGGCGTAGAGTAGAGAACATGAAGCAAAATTCAAGCTACAAGTCACAGGCTGCAAGAGAGCGGGAATCGCACACAAAGGCACGTGCATTCTGAAAATCAAGTTTGTTGCAAAAAGTAATAATAGACATTAAGTGCTACTTTATGTATAATAGTAATTCATGAAACCGCGTCATCTATATACTGAGATTGAAAAATATCTTGATTCGCCGGAAGCAATCATTATTACGGGAATGCGGAGGACGGGAAAGACGACGTTGTTGCATTTTATTTCCCAGCGAGTGGAATCAAGGAACCAGATCTTTCTGGATTTTGAGAATCCGCTGAACCGGAAATATTTTGAAACAGATAATTATGAGTCTATTAAGACTACTCTTGAAATTCTTGGCCTGAATTTTAAAGAGAAAGTCTTCATTTTTCTCGATGAGATTCAGTTTGTCAAGCAGATCCCCTCAGTGGTGAAATATTTTATTGACCACTATCAGGTAAAGTTTTTTCTCACAGGTTCCGCAAGCTATTACCTGAAAAACCTTTTTACAGAAAGCCTTGCGGGGCGGAAATTTATATTTGAACTTTTTCCGTTGAGTTTCCGGGAATTTCTTGTTTTTAAAGAGATTGATATACATATCCCGGGTGACGATATCTCTATTACAAAACCCATTTTTGATCTTTTTGCCCCGCACTATGACGAATATATCCTTTTCGGCGGTTTTCCCGGTGTGGTGCTGAAGGATAGCGCTGAAGAGAAAAGAAAGGCCCTCGATGATATATTTTCTTCCTTTTTCCAGCTTGAGGTGCTCCAATTAGGCGATTTCAGGAGAAATGATATCATCCGTGATTTAATACTCCTCCTTGTCCAGAGAACAGGTTCGAGGCTTGACGTCGTAAGGCTGTCAAAGGAACTTGGCGTTTCGCGTCACACCTTGAATAGCTACATCTCGTTTCTGGAAGGAACGTATTTTATCCAGACTATAAAACCGTTTAGCAGGGGAAAAGACACGGAAATCAGGAAGATGCCTAAGGTCTATGTCTGCGATACAGGCCTTGTAAATCAACTTGCCAGGCTTGATATTGGCGCTCTTTTTGAGAATAGCGTTTTTCTCAATCTCAGGTCCAATGGTGAAGTGGCCTATTATCAGAAAAAGAGTGGCGTTGAAATTGATTTTGTTGTTGATAAAAAAATAGGTTACGAGGTAAAGGTGTCATCACATGAGCCGGACCTCAGGCGGTTAAAGGGACTCTGCGAAGAATTGGGGCTTGAAAAATGCGGTGTTGTTTCGAAGAACTACAACAAGCTCGACAGCATCATCTATGGTTTTATGCTTTAAAGGAAAGAATGAGGGAAGAGAAAACTGTCGCAGGTCACAGGCTGCAAGAGGCTGGGAGTCGTGAATCGGAAATGGTTACAAGTTTCAGGTCGCAGGATTCTGGTTGATTTAACACCTGACACTGCTCTTTGGAGTAGCTCCCGTTTTAACCGGACACTCATACAACCAAAATAAGTTGTAGTAATAGCCAGGAGTTATTATTACTCCGGCAAGTAAAAACCTCAAAGTTTGTCATGCCGGACTTGATCCGGCATCCAATCTTCTCAATGGATTCCGGCTTTCGCCGGAATGACGGAAATTCAGCTCTTTTATTGCCGGTGTAATACTATACTCAGAGCGAAGGTCTCGGGTATGAGTTTGCCGTGGAAGTGAAGAGGACGCTCGGACGGATAGCTCAGTACCCTGACGCGTGGTTCAAGATTTCAAATCGTACTTGTCGTTGCAGGACCAATAGATTTCCTTACGGGGTCATCTATCAGGTCAGGAACGAAATCCTACTCATTGTGGCAGTGATGCACCTAAACAGAGGGCCGGATTCATGGAAGTCAAGGCTCAAAAAGAAAGAATTGTGAACCGTGTTTCTCACCCGCGTTGCGATTCGAGTTCCACGTTGCTCTTATCTGTGACTTGCACTGGAATGGCCATTGTTAACGCTTTAAAATACTTCCTTGAATAATACCACACATCATGGTAATTTACTAAGATGACCTTCATAGATAGACCAGGCATTGTTAAACGGATACGCGACGCTTTGGCGGAGTATCCGGTCACGCTCCTACTCGGGCCGAGACAATGCGGAAAAACGACAATAGCTCGTGCATTCCATAAAGCGAATGGCGGCACCTATTTCGATCTTGAAGATCCTGAGACGCCCCTTAAACCGGAAATCGCAAAACAGGTCCTGAAGGAGTTGAGGGGCCTCATAGTCATTGATGAGTTTCAAAGGCAACCCGAGTTGTTTCCTCTTGTAAGGGTGCTTGTTGACCGGGAGAACAATCCGGCCCGTTTCCTCATTCTGGGAAGCGCGTCTATTGAAGGTGCTCACGTCACCCCCTCCACCAGCAAAGCTGGCGGAGCCACCCCCTCTGCTCGCAGAAGCTCGCGGGAATCCAGCGAGCTTGTCCGGGGGGTCTCCGAATCTCTGGCGGGCAGAGTTGCTTATGTCGATATGAGCGGTTTCAGCATGGATGAGGTGGGGGACGACGGGAGCGACCACCTGTGGATAAGGGGAGGCTTTCCGAATTCTTTCCTTGCAAGAAATGATGATCAGAGCTATCAGTGGCGGCTCAACTTCATCGCCTCATTTCTTGAAAGAGACATTCCGCAGTTGGGCATCAGGGTGCCCGCGTATGCCTTGCGTCGTTTTTGGGTCATGGTTGCCCATCATCACGGCAATATCTGGAATGCGGCTGACCTTGGGCGGGCTATGGGTACCAAGGAGGACACAGCACGAAAGTATCTCGACATTTTGAGTGGTTCCTATATGGTCCGGCAGTTGCCGCCATGGTTTTCCAATACGGGTAAACGTCTCGTAAAAGCCCCCAAGATATTCATACGTGACTCGGGCATGCTTCACGCGCTTCTGGGGTTGAAAGACCAGATGCAGATCCACTCGCACCCAAAACTGGGATTTTCCTGGGAAGGGTTTGCCATCGAGCAGATTATTCTGATAACCGGCGCCGAGAAGGATGCCTACTTTTACAAAACCCATGGAGGGGCCGAACTCGATTTGCTCATCACGCGGGGCGGAAAACAGTATGGTTTTGAATTCAAGTATAGCGACGCGCCGAAGGCGACAAAGGCGATGCATGTTGTTTTTAATGATCTGGACCTTGAGAAATTATGGGTTGTTTATCCCGGGGAGAGGAGCTATTCCCTTGACGAAGGAATAGACGTGGTGCCGCTCAAGTCCTGCCGGTCTTTGCTTGATGGGTGCATACCGAAGTGAAAGCAACTGCATGCCGTATCTTCCCTGCGGCGTGAAATATCGTTACTATATGCAACTACTATTGCAATTAGTGTCACTTTATGCAATGATTTGTGTATGATGAACAGGACCTTCTGGATAGAACGCATCGCCGCCGCATGGTTGCGGCGGTCGGTCATTTGGCTTTCCGGCGTCAGGCGCGCGGGAAAAACTTTTTTGTGCCAAAGCTTGCCCGATATTGAGTATTTCGACTGCGAATTACCAAGGGTTCGGGGAATGCTGGATGATCCCGAAGGTTTCCTCCGACCTCTGCGAGGACACTCCGTTGTCCTCGACGAAATCCACCGTCTCCGGAATCCTTCCGAAATCCTGAAAATTGCGGCAGACCACTTTCCTGATATTCGTATCATCGCCACCGGATCATCGACATTGGGTGCATCGGCCAAATTCCGCGACACACTCACTGGCCGCAGGGAAACCATCTGGCTCACCCCGATGGTAAGTCCGGATCTCTTTGATTTTGGGCAGACCCAACTGGACAGGCGCTTTTTTTTCGGTGGCCTGCCCCCGTTTTACCTGTCCAAGACATTGCCGGAACGTGATTTTCAGGATTGGGTCGACAGCTACTGGGCGAAAGATATCCAGGAATTATTCCGAATTGAACGCCGCCATTCTTTCCAGCAATTCTTCGAGCTACTAATGTCACAGAGCGGCGGCATCTTCGAAGCATCCGGTTTTGCAGCGCCTTGTGAGGTCAGCCGGACGACGATAAACAATTATCTGGCTACGCTGGAGGCGACATATGTCGTTCATATCGTTCGCCCCTTCAGCACAAATAAGGCCGTAGAGATTATCTCAGCGCCCAAGGTCTATGGTTTCGACACGGGTTTTATCTGCTACTATCGGGGCTGGCATCAGCTTCGGAACGATGATATGGGGATTCTGTGGGAACATTATGTCCTGAATGAGATTCAGGGAAGATTGCAGGTGCGGGACGTGCAATACTGGAGAGATAAACGCGGCCATGAGATCGATTTTATCATCGCGCGCAGAGGAGATCCCCCCATTGCCATTGAATGCAAGTGGTCATACCGGGATTTTGATCCCCGCAACCTGAGGCTTTTCCGTCACCGTTATCCGGAAGGTGCTTCATTTGTTGTCGCAGCGGATGTCGATCAGGTTATGGAGAGGCAATACGAAGGGGTAACCGTGAAATTTGTTGGTCTGGACACCCTTATTGAAGGTCTGAAAAAATGACGTTCCTTTTATGATATATATCTCTGCTCTATTACTATCGTTTTTTATTACGATTTCCCTTATTCCCCTTTCAATGAGGATTGCGGGGCGGATCAAGGCCATCGATTTTCCCGATGAAAGGAAAGTCCACACCGAGCCGACACCAAGGATCGGAGGCATTGCCATTGCTATCGGTGTTTTCGTTTCCATGCTGATCTGGACCGCAGAGGACAATTTTTTACGGGCCTACGCCATAGGTGCAGGCATTATCGTGCTTTTCGGTATTATCGACGACCTGAAGGGTCTCAATTATAAGGTTAAATTTTCAGGTCAGATCGCGGCGGCCCTCGTTGTTGTCTTCTATGGCGGACTCAAAATCACAAAACTCGGGACGATTCTTCCCGATAATACACTCTTGCCCCTATGGGCATCCATTCCGGTTACCGTGATACTCATAGTCGGCATTACCAATGCCATTAATCTCGCCGATGGTCTTGACGGCCTCGCGGGAGGTGTTTGTCTGCTTAGCTTCTGCTGTATCGGATACCTTGCCTTTCTCGAAGGCAATACGGCAATAGCGCTCCTTTCCCTATCTCTTATAGGCGCCATCTTTGGGTTTCTCCGGTTCAATACCTACCCGGCGTCTCTCTTTATGGGAGATGCGGGCAGTCAATTCCTCGGGTTCTCCCTGGTTACCATCTCTGTGGCCCTGACCCAGGGAAATACCGTCTTAAGCCCTGTGTTACCGCTCATTATTTTCGGCTTTCCTGTTCTCGACACGGCCACGGTCATGCTTAATCGTATAGCAGAAGGGCGCTCACCTTTTTCTGCCGACAAGCATCATTTACACCACAGGCTCATGGATATGGGGCTCTGGCATACTGAGGCCGTTTTTGTCATCTACGTTATTCAAGCCCTTTTTGTTGCTGCTGCCTTTATTTTTCGATTCTATTCCGAATGGATGCTCTTTATCATATACGGGTTGTTTGCTAATTTGATTATAGCAGCCTTTTTCATTGTAGCCAAAACAGGTTTTACACTGAAACGGCGCGGTATGTTTGATACAATAATCAAGGATCGATTAAGGGTACTCAAAGAAAAAGGTCTCTTCATTATCATTTTCTTTAGAATCATCGAATTTGGTATACCGCTTCTCATGTTTGCTACCTGTTTTCTTCCCCGGGCAATACCGACGACCATTTCCCTCTTTTCTTCAGTTCTCATGGTGACCATTGTTGTTGTCTGGTGTTTCAAAAAAACCTGGCTGCCGAGGGTATTGGCGCTGTCATTGTACCTCCTGATACCTATAGTCGTCTATTTAAGTACTGATCATGCGAGATTGTCTGAATTCAATCATTACGTCATATCCATTTATAACTTTTTCTTTGTCTTTCTTGTATTCTTTGTTGTTTTAACGTTGAAATTTACACGAAGAAGACGAGGCTTCAAGGCAACAACCATGGATTTTCTCATTTTCTTCGTTGCGTTGGTAGCCCCGTATATCGCGGGGGCCTATACGGAGTATAAAGAGGTTGGCGGTATTGCGGCCAAAATGATCATGTTGTTTTTCAGCTATGAAGTATTGATCGGAGAATTGCGGGACGATATCAATGGGCTGACATTCGCAACGGTCTGCTCGCTGATTCTCATAACGGCTCGGGGGTTTCTGGGAGCGTGAAGGGCAGAACAGCCATAACGATGGAAGATGGAAGAGGGAAGAGGGAAGCAAAAGCAAACTACAGAGCGTAGATGACAATAGACATGACAGAGACAAGGGGGGTATATGGCGGAGAAGATCGGAAGCACAGGAGATTTAATTGTTTATAAAAAAGCCTTTGACACAGCAATGAAGATTTTTGAAATATCCAAGACATTTCCCAAAGAGGAGCAGTATTCATTGACAGATCAGATACGAAGATCCTCAAGGTCTGTATGCGCAAACATCTCGGAGGCATGGCGGAAACGAAAATATAAAGCTGTCTTTCTCAATAAGCTAAGCGATTCAGAGCAAGAGGCGGCTGAAACGCAAACATGGCTTGAGTTTTCTCTGGCATGTAATTATATAGATAAACAAGATTTTGCAATGATGTTTAAGCGCTATGAAGAGATTTTTGCAATGCTTTATAAGATGGGGGTAAAAGCTGATACATTTTGTAAACAAAAATGAAGTTTCTTCCCTCTTCTTAGTGAAACGATCTTCCCTCTTCTTGGCAAAGCGGTCATGAAAGCATGATCGCATTATAAACAAAGGGCAGGAGGTTTAAATTGAGAAAGACCATTTCAGGACCAGTATGTATATTTGTGGTGATCATGCTGGTCTTTGGCTGCGGCGGACCGGAAGCGAAAAAGATGAAGTTTTACAACAAAGGGAAAACACTCTACGAAAAAGGTGATTTCGTAAAGGCCAGCCTTGAGTTCAAAAACGCCATACAAATTGACCCCAAATTCGCCGACGCCTATTATATGATCGGTATGGCTTCAATGAAACTGAGCAACACCAACAACGCCTTTGGAAACTTTTCAAAGGCTGTTGAGCTTGACCCCAATCACGTTAAAGCCCACACAGAGATGGGGAAACTCTTCCTCCTCGGCAGGGCGCCGGACAGGGCCATGGAAAAGGTGGAACTGGTCCTCAAGGCGGACCCCAAAAACGAAGACGCACGTATCCTGAAGGCTGCTGTTTTTCTGAACAGAAAGGAAAACGACACTGCCCTTGCATATCTTGACGGATTAATAAGGGAGGGCACAACAAGGCACGATGTGTATATGCTCCAGGCCGGTGCATATACACAGAAAGGCGATAAAAAGGCCGTAGAAAATGCGCTTAAGAGCGGAATAGAAAAAAATCCGAAAACGATAATACTTTATCTATCCCTTGCAGATTTCTATATACGGGATAAACGGGTAGACGATGCAACAGCAATTGTTCAAAAGATGATAGATGTTGAGCCCAACGAAACGCGTCATAAATTGATATTAGCGGGTCTCTATTGGGATTCAGGCAAAGAACAGCAGGCAGCGGAAGTCCTTAAAAACATTATTCTTGCCGATGAAAAAAATGAGGAACGCTGGGTCCAGAATGCCGGCTTTTTTGTGGGCAAAAACAGAACCGCAGATGCAGAAAAGATCCTCAAGGAAGGACTGCAAAAGAACCCAAAGAGTCTCAAAATCCGTTTTGCCTTGAGCGAAGTCTATGTCAATACAAATCGGGTGGAGGATGCCGTTACTATCCTGAAAGAGTGTCTTACCATTAAAAAAGATTCTAAAGATCCTGAAAATATCCAGGCAAAAAACTCCTTGGCAAAAATCTATCTCATGCGCCAGGAAGTAACGGAAGCGATAAAACTGATTGATGATGTTATTAAGAATAGTCCAAAAAATGTGGAAGCCCATTTTCTGAAGGGGAACATTCTCTTGTCACAGGGAGACGGAACAAACGCAGTCTCGGAATTCAGAACTGTTGCGAATGAGAGGCCCCAATTCATTCCCGCGTATGTGAAACTTGCAGAGGCGCATGTAATGACCCGCGAACCAAACCTCGCGCTGGATACCCTGCAGAATGCTTTAAAGATAGAACCTAACGAGAAAGATGTCCTCAGGGCCATTGGCCGTATATATTTTATGCAGGGCAATTACAAGAAAGCGGAAGAACACACGAAAAAGCTTGTCAAGGAACATCCCGATGATATCGATGTAAAAGGCGACCTCGGCGACCTCTTCGTTGCCGGAAAGGACTTTAAACAGGCTGAGAACGAATACGCTGATATTAAACGGAAAGCGCCCAAGAACCCTTTCGGATACATAAAAATGGGTGGACTGTATGGAGTGCAGGGGAAACCGGATAAGGCCGTGGCGGAATTTGAACAGGCTTATAAGCTAAACCCGCAATCAGCGGAGGTTTTCACGATCCTTGTTCAGTCCTATATGGAAAACAAAAAATATGCCGGCGCAGTAGCGCTTTGCGAAGGAAAGATCAAGGAAAACCCAAAAGACCCCTTTTCGTATAATCTCCTTGGACAGATATTAGCCGCCCAAAAGGATTATAAACGCGCAGAAGAATTATTTCAGAAAGCCATATCTCTTGAGCCGACACGGCCTGTTCTGCATAACAACCTTGCCCGTCTTTATCTTGTCCAGGGTCAGACCGCAAACGCCATTCAGAAATTTCAGGAGTCAATAAAAAATAATCCTGAAAATGTGGCGGCATATTTGTCGCTGGCGCAGATCTACGGACAGACCAAAGAATTTAAAAAAGCCATGGATGTTTATAGTAAATTACTTGAAAAACAGCCAAACCTCTGGATTGCCGCCAACGACCTTGCGTTCCTGCTGAGCGAACATGGCACATCGAAGAAAGATCTTGAAAAGGCTTTAAAATTGGCTGGCCATGCACAGAAGCTCCGTCCTGAAGATGGCGCCGTGATGGACACTATGGGATGGATTTATTACAAACAGGGTGATGCGAACCGGGCCCTCGATCTTATCGTAAAAGCGCAGTCGAAAACCCCCGGCAATCCGGTCATTATGTATCACCTGGGGATGGTTTATCATAAACTGGGGAGAATGGCCGAGGCGAAAGAACAGCTGAAAAAGGCAGTAGAGTCAAAAGATGATTTTTCCGGCAAAGAAGAGGCAAGGAAGATCCTGGGAAAGATGTAAAAAGAAGGGGTTTGACTTAAAACTTAACGTTTAATCACTTAAAACCATACTAACTTCTTGACATGAATGCTATATTGTGTAATATAGTTTCTAATATCACATAGAAGGAGAGGGTGAACTCTTGAGAAAATATTCGATACTTATCATCGTGGCAGCCCTATTTATCGTGTTGCCTGTCTGGGCCCAAGCGCCGCAGGAGGAGCAATCTCCCAAGAGTATCCAGCAGATAACGGCGGGAGA